>SLLK01000151.1 GCA_007134115.1 Gammaproteobacteria bacterium
CTTTGCGCACGCCGCTGAAAAATCGATTTGAAATCCGGTGTGCCCTCGCTGCCGCTCTCGAACCGCAGCGAGCGCTCAATGTGCTCAAGGTGGCCGGCCATCCACGTGCGGGCCTTTTCCTTCTCGCCGGCCTCCAGCAGATCCAGCACTTCGCCGTGATCGCCACAGTCACAACCGATGCTGTCCGTGGAGCCGTACACGGCGATCACCAGCGACGAGCGCAGGGCCAGCTGGCCGATGAACTCGCTCATGGGTTCATTACGCGCCACGCGCGACAGCCGCGTGTGAAATGCGGCCGAGAGCTGGATCGCCTGGCGCTGCTCGCCTTCGGCCTGCGCCTGACGCTCGTCTCGCACAAGCTGCCGCAACTCGGCCAGATCCTCTTCGGTCATGTTATCGGCCACAGCATCCATCAGCGCACACTCGACCATGCGCCGGGCACCGAAGACGTCCCGCGCCTCCCCAGGCGACGGCCGCGCCACACTGGCGCCGCGGTTCGCCTGGATGGTCACCAGGCGCTCCAATGCCAGCCGCTGCAGGACCTTGCGGATGCCGGTGCGGCTGACGTCGAACGCCTCCGCCAGGGCGTCTTCCGGCAAGCGGTCACCGGGCGACAAACGATGCTCCACGATCGCTTCGCTCATGGCGCGGTAGATCTCCTCGTCGCGCCGGCTGTCCCGTGACTTTGCTTTGCGGCGATTGCCCATGGCGGTGATGTTGTCTCTGGACATGATGGCCTCCCCCTGTAACACCTTTTCCGGCCCGACTGTTTTCCTCCCATGAGGATAACCGGACTACTCACTCAAGTATACTTAACATGTATACAATAAACCAGTTAAGCACAAGGGGCGGCGCTTTCGGCTAGCGATAGCGCCGGGCGCTTCAGCACCCGGCGGTGGGCTTGCGGCGCGGCGAACGGCCGCGCCCCGCGCCGTCCGGCGCCGCGTCAGAATCGCAGCTGCATGCCGGCACCCACGTTATGGCCCTCGTCATCGATGTCGTCGATGTCGTCCATGAAGTAGGTGGCGTAGGCGGTGGCCATCTCGCCCACCGGCAGCTCGTAGCCTACGGCCCAGGTGTTGCGGTCGCCGCCGTCCTGATAGGCACCGGGGGCCGCATCAAAACGGGATCCATCGGAGAATGCGTAGGACGCAAGCACTTGACCCGGACCGGCGTCGACGCTGGCACCGACGGTAACCGTATTGATGGAGAAGTCGTCTTCGTCCAGATCGTTATCGATGTGCTGGTACTGGCCATAGAGCTGGAACATGCCAAAGTCGTAAGCGCCACCTGCCAGAACGGCGTACTGGGTGCCATCGTCGTCAATGCCGGCCACGTCGAGACCGTAGTCAACGGCATGACCTGCCACCGTGCCGGTAAAGCCGCCGGCGCGATAAACGGCGTTGGCACCGATCTGATAGTCACCCCGGCTGTCGGTTTCTTCGTTGTTACCGAAACCGTAGAGCACGTTCACGGTAACGCCGTTGACGGTGGGCGAGGTGTACTGGACGGTATCGCTCCAGCCGGAGTCACCCACCAGGTGATTGTTGGTGGGACCACCAGCATAGGTGTGGTAGTTGGCCGGGGAGAATTCGAACGAGCCGCCGAACGGGTTGGTGAAGACCATGGGCAGGAACAGCGGCGCGGTGACCCGACCGCCGCGCACTGTACCGTACTCCGTCTCCACACCAACATTGGCGTTGCGGGCGAAGAAGACGTCGTGATCAATGGTATCGGTGCCAGTCTCCGTGTCCCCGAACCGTCCGTAATCCCCCCGGTCCGGGCGGAAGAACGCTTCCAGATCACCCACCACGGCCAGGGTGTCATTGACCTGGTGCCGGGCGGAGATGCCCCAGTAGGAGGTGTCCTTGCCGCCGGAACTCAGCTTGCCTGTCCAGTCGTCTTCGCCAACCGGGTTCTCTGCACCACCGTAAACGTCGATGATGCCGTGGATCTCCACCTCGGTGTCGGCTTTGGCCATGCTCGCGGCCAGCACCAGCGCCGCGGCGCCGGAGTAGCGAACCAGTGCGTTTGTTGTCGTCATGGTGTGTTCCTCCCGAATTCTCTCGTTTTGATGTGCCCGGTTCGCCGCACGGCGGCGGGTGTTGCCGTCATGTTCGGCAAACCGCAATGGTATTCGAGCATGTATACAACTTTGCGCGCAATACCTTGTGGCGCTTCGGTTGCGATGCATCGCACCTCGGCGCCGGGGGACACGCCCCCGGCTCACGCGTCTCACTGATCCCGAAGATCGCGGTACCAGCGCTCCACCTTGGCGCGCTCGTCTTCGCTCATGTCGGTGGGATTCCCGGGAGGCATGCTGTGGTCGCCAACCACCCGCGCAATGCTGCGGGCCTGGCGCTCCAGGTCGTCCTCGTCCTCGAAGGCAATGCCGCCCTGCCGGACATCGACCGCATGGCAGGCAAGGCAGTGGTTCTCGGCAATCTCCCAGGCCACTTCGGTATCCACCGGCCCTTCCACTTCGACGCTGTCGTCGGCGTCCGGTGCCGAACGCTGTTCGGGCATGGTCAGGAAGAACGCGCCCAGCAGCAGCACGAAACCGACCGGCAGGATCCAGACCTTCTTCTCCGGCAGATGACGCACATTGAAGTAGTGACGAATGGCCACGCCGCCGGCCATGATCAGCGCCAGCACCACCCAGTTCCACTCGTGCGCGTAGGTGCCCGGGTAGTGATTGCTGATCATGATGAACAGCACCGGCAGGGTGAGATAGTTATTGTGCCGCGAGCGGGTCAGGCCGGCCTTGCCCTTGGCACCGTCCGGCGCACGGCCCTCCTTCACGGCATCCACCAGATCGCGCTGGTTCGGGATGATGACGAAAAAGACGTTGGCCACCATGATGGTGCCGATGGCCGCACCGACGTGGATGAACGCGCCCCGGCCGCCGTAGATCTGCGTCATGGCAAAGCTCAGCAGCACCAGCAACACGGCGATCACGCCCGCCAGCAGCGCCGGCCGGTCCCCCAGCGGCGACTTGCACAGCAGGTCGTAGACAA
>SLLK01000130.1 GCA_007134115.1 Gammaproteobacteria bacterium
GGGTTGATGAGGGCGAAGACGGCCGCGGGATGACGGCGCCCCACTCGGGCGGTCACCTGGATGAATTCCGCCGTCTGCGTAGGCATGCCCATCACCATCATCACGTTGAGACGGTTTATGTCCACTCCGTGCGAGATGGCCGAAGTCGCTCCCAGGACCCGAATCCGCTCGCTGCGAGAGGCCGGAGGATGCTCCAGGCGACCGAGCACCTCTCCGATATTAGGAACATCACCCGTGATACGATCGTAGTTCGCAGGATCCGGACATATCTTAGGATCGTCGGTTATGTCTTTGGCATACCGTTCCAAATCGGCTTTACGGAGGCAATACGAAACCAGCGTTTCGTACAGTTGATGTAGCCGCTCGGCCACCGCAGCCCCGTGAGTGCGGGAGATTCCCAGCCGATCTTCACAGAATGCCTCAGGATCTGCCATCCCCTCCGAGATGAAGCGCCAGTGACTCTGGGTGAGCCGGAACCCGGCATTGAGCATTGTCGTGCCGCGTGGCAGTAGCCCGACGAATGTCCGAAGGGGATCGCCGCTGCGCTCGTAAGCCCAGAACGACTCTCCCTTCGTTGGGCCGGGGATAGGAAATCGTCGGGGCTTTCGCTGATAAAGGTGTTCCGCCTGTTCGCGATATCCTTCAATGGTGGCCGTGGCTCCGATGATTCGGAGCGTGGGCAAGCCGAGTTCTTGCCGTACGGCCTGGAAGATGGTCTCATAATTCCCGTCGAGGGCGCCGAGACTTTCGCTAAGAAGATGCAACTCGTCCTGGATCTCGAGCTCGAGACCCCCGAAACCTTCGGGGACTGGACCAACCGAATCGTCGCAGCCCCAGATCATGCATCCGTCCTCGAAGATCGAGTATCCGTGCTTCGGACACCTCGAACGGGCGTTGCCCATCAGGATGCGGAACTTGGCGTTCTGTCCGAGCTGCGCCAGCTTGTCGACGGTGCCCACGATGACCGTAGGCGCCCGTCGGTATATGTCGTCGTCGATCACGTAGATCGGGAGAGGCGCCCCGTGAAGTTCACAGTGTGAGTTCAGGCACTCGTGGACCATCGTGTGTGTTGCCCGGTCAAAACGAATTGCCGGAGGCTCCGTTGCACGGCAGACCGGACAGACCGACACCACGCGGCAGGATTCCTGGTTGGCCTCCTCTTCTGGATCCCATCCGTTATAATATCGGTCCCCCGGCAGCCTGATCGAGTTCGGGGTATTTCCCTGCCCGACATAGTATCCGACAGAAAACGGCTCACCTGGGGCGACGTCGGGATGCCTCCGCCTGACAGCCTCGGCCACCAGAACCGAGTCAGCGAAGCGATGGGTCTGCTGAAGGCTGAGTAGTCGCAACGGAAACCGGGCCCAGGTAAGCGATCCAGCCCGTCGGCCCACCAGCCTCGAATAGAACAGGTGCACAAGGTTCAATCCGAGATATGCCTCGGTCTTTCCCCCCCCAGTGGGGAACCAGACAATATCTACCGGCTCGCGAGCAGTCGGGTCGGCCACGGCGGGAAGAGAGCCGAGAATGAACGCCAGCTGGAACGGATACCACTCGGCGTACCCAGTGGATGCCTCACGCATGCACTCGTTCATCAAGGAGAATGCACGGAGAAGCTTGTCATCGGCCTCAAGCGCCCTTACCCCGGCCTCAATCCATTCGACTTCCGATCGCGCGAGCTTTGCGTCCTTTTTCGCCTGCTCTCTTGTCGGGTCGTCCCAGTGGCCAGCCTCGGCCATAGCGTGCCGTGCCCGTTCTCCCCAGTGTTCGTCCGTCCAGTACGATGCCTCTTCGAGAAGCCGGTGTAAGGGAGGCAGCGGGTCAGAGAGTAGCGAATTGAACGATGTGTCTATGGGACCGGGCTTCTTCTCGCCCTGGAGCCGCGGATGGACTCGGTCGGTCTCAGCGATCGCGGCGAATGCCGACTGTATCTCCCCCCCATCTGTTTCTTCTGTCGAGCAATTGAACCCGAGCGCGAAAACCTCACGGTCATAGCGGTAGCTGTCGGGAATCTGCTCAAGGACGTAGGGCTCAAGTGGTGCGGAGGGCTGGCATGCAACCGCCGCTTCCCAGATCCTGGCATCCGCAGCCCAGGAGGGTAGGGTGCTATCAGGATCGCCTGGCAGTGTCTGTCGCTCTGGGTCGGGCGAACGATTCGTGATCGTCACGAGGATCTCGTGGATTCCCTCTGTGTCTGGCATCGTGGTTTCCACGTCAAACGCCACGTTCCATTGCGGTACGGCTGCATCGTCAAGGTTCGACGATTCCCAGGTCCGCCAGGCCGACCGAGTCGAGAGGTCAGCGGGTCGCGGTAGCCGGCCTCCGGACCTCAGAGGCCTTATCGTTGTCACGCCGTCCGGAAGATCTGCCAGCGCAGCCCTGATCCTGTCGCTGAACGCCGCTCTCGCTACCTCGATCCTTCCAGGCGCCTCGATCACCACGGTCTCAATTACCGTCGAGACAGGCACCTTCATCCAACTGCGTTGGAGCGGGATCCCCCGACCGCCCGGTGGGGCACTGTCTGGTAGCCCTGCGCGCTCCCGCTGCTCCTCGAAGGTCGGATGTAATGGCACCCACAGAACGAAGCTCCCGCGAAGGGTTAGTTCGATTGGCAGTTCGCCTGTTCTGAAGCTGAAGCCCTGTGACGATGGCCGGAACCGCTCAGCAAGATAGCCGCCATCCCTACCCACGGACGCCTCGGGACCCAGCCAGCCAAGCCAGAATCTGGAGTGGGGTTTCTCGCCGGAGTAACGGTCGAATGGTTCCTCAGATGTACCGGTAGCATCGTTGATCACCCGACCGACGAGCGAGTCGACCAGACGCTTCTCGAGGTCGGTTTCATCCATCTGATGTCGTCTCCAGGTATCTCGCTTCGGAGGATGTAAGCAGTCGGTTCGCATACTGTCCGGCGATGAGCCGCGGAGTGGAAGAGACCTGCACAACTCGGTGGACAGAGACCGCTTCGACAAGATCGGAATAGTGGATGCCCAGACGCCGATCAAAATAC
>SLLK01000256.1 GCA_007134115.1 Gammaproteobacteria bacterium
AAGATACGGGAGAAAAACAACCTCCAAATCCAGGACACCGGTATTGGATAACTTTGGCAGAGACATTACAAAGCTGGCCGAGGAAGGCAAACTGGATCCGATCACAGGAAGAGAACATGAAATTGAAAGAGTTTCTCAGATTCTCTCCAGACGGAAGAAAAACAACCCAATCCTCATTGGTGAACCCGGTGTGGGTAAGACTGCTATTGCCGAGGGTCTTGCGATTGCGATACAGCAAAAAAAGGTATCCAGAACCCTTTTCAACAAAAGGCTGGTAATGCTGGATCTCGCTGCACTTGTTGCCGGCACAAAATATCGAGGTCAGTTTGAGGAACGCATGAAAGCCATTATGACCGAACTCGAAAAATCGAGGGATGTAATTCTCTTTATCGATGAGATCCACACCATAGTTGGTGCCGGAGGAGCAACCGGGTCACTGGATGCCTCCAATATTTTCAAACCCGCACTCGCAAGGGGTGAGCTCCAATGCATAGGTGCATCCACACTCGATGAGTACAGACAGTATATAGAAAAAGACGGAGCGCTGGACAGAAGGTTCCAAAAGGTGATGGTCAATCCACCCTCCACAGATGAAGCCCTGATTATTCTTCAGAACCTCAAAAAGAAATACGAAGAGTTTCACCATGTAACTTATTCAGACGAGGCCCTGAAGGCCTGTGTGCAACTCAGTGAGCGGTATATAACAGACAGATTTCTTCCCGACAAGGCCATCGATATTATGGACGAGGTAGGAGCTCGGGTGCACCTCAAAAATATTCACGTTCCCAAGCACATAGAAGAGTTAGAGCAAAAAATAGAAACTGTCCGCGAGATGAAGAACAAGGCCGTCAAAGGCCAGCAATACGAAAAAGCGGCTGACCTGAGGGACAAAGAGACTAAATTGCTCAGGCAACTCGACATAGCCAAGGACGAATGGGAGGAAGAGGCAAAATCCAAACGCTATCCTGTGGACGAGGACAGCATTGCTGAGATCGTAGCTATGATGACCGGTATTCCGGTGAAGCGGGTTGCTCAAAGTGAGAGTAAGAAGCTCGTCAACATGGAAAAAGACCTTCAAAAAGCCATTATTGGCCAGGACGAGGCCCTGAAAAAGGTTGTAAAAGCCATTCAGAGAAACAGAGTGGGACTCAAGGATCCCAAAAAACCCATCGGTACGTTTATCTTCCTCGGTCCGACCGGGGTGGGAAAAACCGAATTGGCAAAAGCCCTTGCACGGTACATATTTGATTCAGAAGACAGCCTGATCCGGATTGACATGAGTGAATATATGGAAAAATTCTCTCTGAGCAGGCTGATAGGTGCGCCTCCGGGATACGTCGGATACGAAGAGGGCGGTCAATTGACAGAAAAGGTTAGAAGAAAACCCTATTCAGTGATTCTGCTCGATGAAATTGAGAAAGCGCATCCGGATGTGTACAACATTCTGCTGCAAGTACTCGACGACGGCCAGTTGACAGATGGTCTGGGCAGAAAGGTGAATTTTAAAAATACCCTGATCATAATGACGTCCAATATTGGAGCCAAGCAACTCAAGGACTTCGGCCAGGGTGTTGGATTTGCGACTCAGGCCAGAAAGGAGTCTTCGGAGGATTACGCCAAGTCTGTCATCACAAATGCACTCAAGAAAACTTTCTCTCCTGAATTTCTCAACCGGATTGACGATGTGGTGATATTCAACAGCCTGGAACAGAAGGAAATCTTCCAGATAATCAACATCACATTAAAAGATGTATTCGCAAGACTCAAGGATCTCGGATACTCGCTCAATCTGTCTGATGAGGCCAAGGAGTTCATCGCCAAAAAGGGATTTGACCCACAATACGGTGCCAGACCGCTCCACAGAGCTATTCAAAAATACATCGAAGATCCACTGGCTGAATTCATACTCAGCAACAATCCGAAAGCGGGATCCACTTTTAAGGTAGATCTCAATGAGGACAAGTCGAATACGATAATACATCAGACCGAAAATGCAGATACTGAAGCCTGATTGACAGGCAATTTGATATACATTTTGAAATTTTAGTACCTTTGTTAATAAAATAATAAAATTTGGCGCGTAGAAGACAAAGACCCAAAAGGGTCAAAAGACAGGAAGATCCGATCAACGAGAACATCAAAGTTCCGAAAATCCGGTTGGTCGGAGACAATCTAAAAGAAATCAGTGAAGTAATGGGAAATGAGATTCTCGCCGGAGTCTACCCCACCAAGGCGGCCAGGCAATGGGCCGAGGAGTTGGGTTTGGATCTGGTGTTGATTTCGGCAAAAGCCGATCCTCCGGTATGTAAAATCACCGATTACAACAAATTCCTCTACCTCAAGAAAAAGAAGCAAAAGGAAATCAAGGCCAAATCAGCCAAGACAGTAATAAAGGAAATTAGGTTCGGCCCCAATACCGATGACCACGATTTCAACTTCAAGCTGAATCATGCCAAAGGGTTTCTGGAGGACGGCGCCAAACTCAAGGTCTTTGTTCATTTCAAGGGTCGAACTATCGTATTCAAAGAACGGGGTGAATTGCTTCTGCTCCGCTTTATAAAAGAGCTCGAAGAATACGGTACCGCAGAAAGTCTTCCCAAAATGGAGGGCAAGAGAATGATCGTAATGATAGCTCCGAAGAACAAGAAAAAATAATTTCCGCGTTTTTTCAGAATTATTGAAATGCAATTGGTGAATTATACTTACCTTTGCAGTCGCATTATTTAAAACCATACTGTTATGCCTAAAATGAAGACACATTCAGGAGCCAAAAAGCGCTTCAAAGTTACAGGATCCGGAAAGATCAAGCGCTTCCAGTCCAACACTTCCCACTTACTCGGGCACAAGTCCAAGAAGCGCAAACTGCGTTTGAGGGACTCTATAGTTATGGACAAAACACAGGAGAAGCGAGTTAAGAGAATGCTCGTAATAGGCTGAGCCAATTTTAATAACCTTTAAATCTAAATAAAATGCCAAGGTCAGTAAATTCTGTAG
>SLLK01000266.1 GCA_007134115.1 Gammaproteobacteria bacterium
CCCCTCGTAACAAAGTTGCCGGTGCTACACTGGCGCCATGAGCATGCCCACAGCCTACCCGCCACTGGCCTTGTACGTTCACTTGCCCTGGTGTGTGCACAAGTGTCCCTATTGTGACTTCAACTCGCACGAGCGCAAGGGCGAGCTGCCGCAGCAGAGGTATGTAGATGCACTGCTTGAGGATCTCGATCTTGAACTGGGCCTGCTGAGCGCCCGGGCCAACCTCGAGCTCAGCTCGGTGTTTATCGGTGGCGGCACGCCCAGCCTCTTTGACCCTGATCAGATTGCACGGCTGCTGGCGGGCATCCGTCACCGGATCAGTATTGCCTCACCGGCGGAGATCACCATGGAGGCCAACCCCGGCACCATGGAAGCAGCCCGCTACCAGGGCTTCCGGCAGGCCGGCATTACCCGCCTGTCGCTTGGCGTGCAAAGTTTTGACGATGACTGTCTGCGACGTCTGGGGCGAATTCACGATGGCGCCGCGGCACGCCGGGCCGCCGAACATGCCGCGGCAGCGGGCTTCGACAGCTTCAACATTGACCTGATGTTCGGTCTGCCCGGCCAGGACATCGCCGGCGCCATGCAGGATGTGCGGCTGGCGACCGAGCTGAGCGGCGGCCATATTTCCCACTACCAACTCACACTGGAACCCAACACCGTCTTTTACCGCCGCCCCCCGCCACTGCCGGCCGACGACGATATCGCGCTGATGCAGGACCGCTGCGCGGAGGTGCTGGCCGGCGCCGGCTACACACGTTACGAAGTGTCTGCCTGGGCCAGATCGGGCCTGGCATGTCGCCACAATATGAATTACTGGCAATTCGGCGATTACCTGGGCATTGGGGCCGGTGCGCACGGCAAGCTCACGGTGGACGGGCGCATCCTGCGCCGGCGACGCCACCGCGTACCGGAAAGCTGGTTGCAGGCCAGGCCGGCGCAACGTGTAGTCGCCAGCCGTGAAGTACCGCAAGCGGATCTGCCGCTTGAGTTCGCCATGAACAGCCTGCGCCTGCCGCATGGCGTGCCCCTGAGGTTGTTCACGGAACGGACGGGGCTGCCTGTGAGCGCCCTGCTCGATCCGCTGGCGTCCGCCATCGATGGCGGACAGCTGACAATAGACAACGACACCCTCCATGCCACGCCTGCGGGGCTGGAACACCTCAACGAAATCCTGCTGCCGTTGGTGCCGGAGCCCGCCGATGCCTGAGCCCAGCGTCATCCATTGCCCCTGGTGTGGTGAGCCGGTGGATATATTCGTTGATCAGGGACAGCCTGCCGCGCGCATCACCGAGGACTGCGCCGTGTGCTGCCAACCCATCGAGCTGCAAATCAGCATGGATGCCACCGGCCAACCGATGATCGCCGACGTTTCGCGGGAGAACGGCTAGGACCCCGACCCGGGCATTCTAATTTGTGCGCATCCCGTGTCTTGTACACATTGACCGGCGCGCCAGCGGCGTTCACGCGGCGCGGATACACGCACACCGCACAGACGGGACGCAACATGTTGATTAACATGAATAAAAAAGCACTGGCCAATTTTTGGCCAGAGCAACAAAAATGCAATTAACACGCGTGCTTAGAATGGCCTGTTGGCAACTGTCCACAAAGTTATCCACAGATTCTGTGGATAACCGTCCAGTTCCTGAGACCTCAATGACTTAGCCGCGAGCGACATCCAGCACGCCGCCCCGACAACACCCGGATACCACCGATCACAGCGGCCCGCCCGCAGCGCACCGGCGATTCAGGGAAAGGCTGATCCATTCGTCACGCCCCGGCGGCCGTTCTGTGCTTGCCCGGTCCGTCAAAAGACCGTATCATTGCCGCCCGTTCCGGACCTCAGTCGTCCGCAGCGGAAAGTATTCAGCAGTCAGCCGAGGTAGCACCAGAGATGCAAGCGAACATTCACCCCGCCTACGCGGACGTCAAGATCACCTGCAGCTGTGGCAACAGCTTCGTGACGCGCTCGACGGGCGGTCAGGATTTCCAGGTGGAAGTGTGTTCGCAGTGCCACCCGTTCTATACCGGGAAGCAGAAGATCGTGGACACCGGTGGCCGCGTCGATCGCTTCCGGCGCAAATACGGCCAGAAGTAGCCCCCATCGGGAGACCAGTCGCGCCGCCTTGACCGGCATCGGGGCTCCCGCTGTACTGCGTAACGCGGTACAGGGGCGCCCTTTTTTGTTCCAGCGACTCCGACGCTGCCCGGGGCCAACCCGGCGGTGCCACCGTCCCATCAAGACCGGGATCCAGTGATGACCGAAGACAAGCTCACACAAGACGCGCTCGATTATCACGCCAAGCCGCGCCCCGGCAAGCTGAGCATCGCCATTACCAAGCCCTTCACCACCAACAGCGAGTTGGCCCTGGCCTACTCGCCCGGCGTAGCGGCCCCGGTGCGCGCCATCGTCGCCAACAAGGACGACGCCTTCAAGTACACCTCCAAGGGCAACCTGGTCGCGGTAATCACCGACGGCAGCGCGGTACTCGGCCTGGGCAACACCGGCGCCCTGGCCGGCAAGCCGGTGATGGAGGGCAAGGCAGTACTGTTCAAGAAATTCGCCGATATCGACGTGTTCGATATAGAGGTGGATTCCGAGAACTCCCAGGCATTCATAGATACAGTGGCGCGCATCTCGCCCACGTTCGGCGGCATTAACCTGGAAGACATCGCCGCTCCGCATTGCTTCGAGATCGAGAAAGCCCTGGTAGAACGGCTCGATATCCCGGTGTTCCATGACGACCAGCACGGTACCGCCATTATCGTCGCGGCCGGCCTGCTCAATGCACTGGAACTGCAGGAAAAGAATATCGAGGATGTGCGTATCGTCTGCCTGGGCGCCGGCGCGGCGGGTATTGCCTCCATGGACCTGCTGCTGGCACTGGGCGCGCGGCGCGAAAACATGATGCTGGTCGATCGCCAGGGGGTGATTCACAGTGAGCGCCAGAATCTGACGGCCACCAAACAGCCTTACGCGCTGGTC
>SLLK01000092.1 GCA_007134115.1 Gammaproteobacteria bacterium
ATGCCGCGCTGCTTCTTGGCCTCGGGGTCAGTGCGCACCAGGCAGAACATCCAGTCGGCGTGCTGGGCCAGGGTGGTCCAGATCTTGTGGCCATTGACGATATAGTGGTCGCCTTCGCGCACGGCGCGCGTCTTGAGGCTGGCCAGGTCGGAACCGGCGCCCGGCTCGGAATACCCCTGGCACCACCAGTGCTCGCCGGTGAGAATGCGCGGCAGAAAGTATTCTTTCTGCTTTTCGTTGGCGAAATGGCAGATCACCGGGCCCACCATCAGAATGCCGAAGGCATTGACGGGCGTGGTGTTGGCGCGCGCATTTTCCTCGTTCCAGATGTATTTCTGCGTCGCGCTCCAGCCGGTACCGCCGTACTCTTCCGGCCAGCTGGGCGCGGCCCAGCCCTTTTTCTCATGGCAGATACGCTGCCATTCAAGCAACTCGTCCCGGGTCATGGTGTGCAGGCTGCGGCCCGCCAGCTCCCTGGGGAAGTTCTTGTCGATGAACTCCCGCACCTCGTCGCGGAACTTCAATTCTTCCGCCGAAAAACTCAGGTCCATACCGTCATCTCCTGCTGTATGTCATTGATCGTGCGGCAGGCGTCCTTCAGGACGCCTTTGCCATGACCCGCAAACCCTCGGCCACGGGTGTATCACACGCTTCCAGATATTCGCGGCGCAGACGCGCCACCAGTTCCGCGGTGGTGGTCACGCTCTTGATCGCGCCAATCCCCTGGCCGCTGCCCCAGATGTCCTTCCAGGCCTTGGCCTCGCTGTTGCCGCCGGAACCGAAATTCATTGCCGACGGGTCGGACTCGGGCAGATTATCCGGGTCCAGGCCGGCGGCCTCAATACTTCCGCGCAGATAATTGCCGTGAATGCCCGTGAACAGATTGGTGTAGACAATATCGCCCGCCGAACCATCGACGATGCCCTGCTTGTAGTGCTCGTCGGCGTTGGCTTCCGCGGTGGAAATAAAGGCGGTGCCGATATAGCCCATGTCCGCGCCCATAACCTGTGCTGCGCGCACCGCGCGGCCGGTGGCGATGGAACCCGACAACGCCAGCGGGCCGTCGAACCATTCACGGATTTCCTGGATCAGCGCGAACGGCGATTGCATGCCGGCGTGACCGCCGGCGCCGGCCGCCACGGCAATCAGCCCGTCGGCGCCTTTCTCGATGGCCTTTTTGGCAAAGGTGTTGTTGATCACGTCGTGCAACACGATGCCGCCATAGGAATGCACTGCATCGTTGACCTCCTTGCGTGCGCCCAGCGAGGTAATCACGACTGGCACCTTGTATTTCACGCACGCTTCCAGATCATGCTCCAGACGATCATTGGAGCGGTGCACGATCTGGTTCACGGCATACGGCGCCAGCGGCGCGTCGGGGTTTTTCGCTTCATGCTCGGCGAGTTCACTGGTAATGCGCTCCAGCCACTCTTCCAGCACCGGGGCGGGGCGGGCATTGAGGGCCGGGAAAGAGCCGATCACGCCCGCCTTGCACTGGGCAATCACCAGGTCCGGATTGGACACTATAAACAGCGGGGCACCGATTGCCGGCAACGACATGCGATAACGGGGATCAAGATTAAAAGCCATAACAGACTCCGGTTAATAGATATCGCGCCGCGTGGTTACGGGCGCCAGGAAAAAGCAGTCGGACCCAGCTGCTCCGACAACAAGGGGTGCGCCAGCGCCAGCCACTCACAAAGGCGTGGCCGCGTTTCGCGCGGATCGATCAAATCGTGAAAGGCCAGCGCTTCAGCACGCGGGAACGGCGACTGGCGACGCGCGAACTGTTCTTCAAGCTCGCGCCGTTTGGCGTCCGGATCCGGCGCGGCAGCAATCTCCCGGCGAAACGCCACGGCGACCCCGCCCTCCACCGGCAGCGCCCCGGTCTCCGCCGACGGCCAGGCCAGCACGTGCGCCTCGGGGCCAAAGTGCACCGCACTGGCCAGGCCCATGCTCTTGCGCACAATCACCGAAGCCCATGGCACCGTGCAGGTGGCTGCGGCGATGATCGCCGCGGCGCCGGCGCGCATGGTGCCGGTGCGCTCGGCCTCCGGGCCGATCATGAAGCCGGGCTCGTCCACAAAACTGATTACCGGCAGGTGAAACACCTGACAAAACTCGATGAAGCGGCGCACCTTGCGCGCCGCATCGGCGGTCATGGAACCGGCCAGATATTTGCAGTCATTGGCGATCACGCCCACCGGCACGCCCTGCAGGCGCGCCAGCGCCGTGATCTGGCTGCGGCCATAACCACGGCCCATCTCGAACAGGGAATCATGATCCAGCACGCCGCGCAGAATGGCGCGCATATCGTAGGCGCGACGGCGATTACGCGGCACCACCGACGCCAGGCTGTCCTCGCAACGACCGGCATCGTCCTCCGTATCCACGACCGGCGGCAGTTCCCATACATGTGGCGGCAGGTACGACAGAAACCGGCGGATGGCATCGAAGGCAGCGGCTTCGTCATCCACCACATCATCAATCACGCCGCTCTTGCCGTGCACCTCGGCGCTGCCCAGGTCTTTCTTGTCTACCGATTGACCCAGCGCGCGTTCGACCAGCGCGGGGCCACCGATCAACACCTGTGAGGTCTCGCGGGTCATCACGCAGTAGTGCGACGACACCAGACGCCCGGCCGGCATCCCGGCCACCGAGCCCAGCGCGGCGGAGGCCACCGGCACCGTGGCCAGGGCGCGGCCCACCGAGGCGAAGCGGTGCGCGCTGTATATCGGGTCCGGTGGTGGCGGCGCCGTACCCTTGCCGGCGCTGCCGGTAACACTGCCGCCGGCGCCTTCATGCAGGCGGATCAGCGGCAGACGATACTTCAGCGCCAGTTGCTCGGTGTACACGCTCTTGCGCAGGCCGGCGACATTGGGTGAGCCGCCCCCCAGGGTGAAGTCCTCACCACCCACCACGCAACGGCGTCCATCAATACGGCCGGTGCCGAGCACGAAATTGCCCGGCGTATAACCGA
>SLLK01000240.1 GCA_007134115.1 Gammaproteobacteria bacterium
ACCCCGATCACAGAACTGGCCCCCGCCATCCAGCGGATCAATATTGCGCCAGAACACAGCCAGTAATTCTTCGTAACCGACCACCGCGGGATCGTAGAGCACCCGCACCGCCTCGGCATGACCGGTACCCCCGGCCACGACCTGCTCGTAAGTCGGGTCGGCGACATCACCGCCAATATAGCCCGACGTAGTGGAGATCACCCCCTCGGTGTCGTCGAAAGGCGGCTCCATGCACCAGAAACAGCCCCCGGCGAAGATGGCTTCGGCGGACGGCGGTTCTTCCGCAGACAGGGGTGTGATCCATAACAGGGCGAGGCTCAGGGCCAGGCAGATGCGGCGGGGCCAGGGGGAAGCCGTAAACGGGTGATGCATTGCCTTGTCCTCGATGTGGGTGGTTTGCGGGATTGCCGCGTCGACTGTGGCCTCCTCGCAATGACAGGGGTGGAGCAGTGCGCAGGGCCCAAGTTCTCTTTTGACAAGACTTATCACCAGCGGTTCGGGGATTGGCTCAACTTCCTCGTCGCACCTCAGCGGTTTGAGTCGCTGACAAGAATGCGCGTCAGGGCGAGGTTGATATAGTAGTTTGAGCGGCCCGCCTTGTGCTTTTCCAGAAATCCGTCTTTGGTCAACGCTTCCAGGTATTTGGTGGCTGTAAGGCGTGACACCTTGAGGTCCTGCTCGATGAAGCGGATCTTGGTATAAGGATGAGCGAACAGGCTGTTAATCAAGTCCTGACTGTAGAAGCGGTGGCGTTCACGAATCCTGTGCTTATAGGCCAGCACAGCTTCCTGAATGGCGTTGATGGTGCCGATGGCGCTGGTGGCAGTCTGCGCCACGGCCTCCAGCATATAGATGACCCATTCTTCCCATGCATCATTCTCGCGCACGGCCTGGAGCAAGCGATAGTAGTCAGCCTTGTGGCGCAGGATGTAGCGGCTGAGGTAGAGCACGGGACTGTCGAGAAGGCCCTGCTTGACCAGGTACAGCACATTGATGATGCGTCCGGTGCGGCCGTTGCCGTCATAAAAGGGGTGGATGCTTTCGAACTGGTAGTGAATCAACGCCATCTTGATCAGTGGATCGGCGGCAAAGCTGTCGCCTTCGTTGATGAACTGCTCCAGTTCATGCATCAGTGTCCGGATTTCGGCCGGATTCTGCGGAGGCTCATAGACCGTTCTCCCGGCGCCGTCTTTCAGTGCGGTACCGGGCAATGCACGGAAACCGGCGTCGTTGCGTTCAATTTCGGCCTGAATCGCGAGGATGTCGGTGTTGGTTAAAAGCCCCGTGCGGCGTACCGCCTGCAGTCCGGTTCGCAACGCCTGACGATAGCGCAGCACTTCCTTGGCGGCGGGGTAACTGGATTCCGGAAAAGCATCATCTCGTAAAAGTTCATCGTGCGTGGTGACGATGTTTTCGATCTCGGAACTGTCCTTGGCCTCCTGCATGCCGAGGGTGTTAATCAGGATATCCTGGTGCGGTATGGAGGAAACCACGCCCTTGAGTTCGGCCAGATGCCGGCTCGCATGGGCCAGCGCCTTAAGCACAGCGGGATGCTCAAAGCGTTGTGGGTCAAGCCGCTGTAGCGGGGACAATGTACGCATGAAGAGGCAGCGTCAGCCAACGTGTATACACAATAGCATATTTCTATACATGTTCACTTCAACATGTATACAAGACTTCCACTGCTTATGCAGGTTTTACTCCTTTATCATTAAACCCTTGGGGCGCTTTTTTTGAAATTGCCGCGTCGGCTGTGGCCTCCTCGCAATGACAGGAATGTCCCTTGGCGGGGATGCTGATCGAAACCCGGGATTGCCGCGTCGGCTTCGCCTCCTCGCAATGACAGTGGGGCTTCTTTGTCAGCCTCGCAATTCGGGTAATGACTCGCCCTCGGGTATGAACCGCACGGCCACGCCGTTGTTGCAGTAACGCAGGCCGGTCGGGGGCGGACCGTCGTTGAAGACGTGGCCCTGATGACCGCCGCAGCGGGCGCAGTGGTATTCGGTGCGCGGCATGATCAGTTTGAAGTCGCGTTTGGTGTTGATGTGGTCTTCGTCGATGGGCTGGAAGAAGCTGGGCCAGCCGGTACCGCTGTCGAACTTGCCCGCGGAGGAGAACAGCGGCAGGTAGCAGGCGGCGCAGATGTAGGTACCGTCGCGCTTTTCATCATTCAAGGGGCTGCTGAACGCGGGCTCGGTGCCCTCACGGAACAGCACATGGAACTGATCGTCATCCAGCAGTTCCCGCCACTGTGCTGTGGACTTGTCGAGTTGTTCGAAATCACCGGCCATACTGCCTCCTCCGCTTGCTGCTAACCAGGGCCACAGCGCGCCCGCGCCCGCCAGGCCCAGGATGAATTCACGTCTGCGCATCATTGTCTCTCCGGCCAGAGTATAGGGTTTCGAGCCCCGGCATGTGCGTTGGTTCCGTGATACAGCCCCCCGCAGCCATCTGGCGGCTTGCGTACCTGTAGAATGCGCGCATGGACCCTCTTTTTCACCTCCTGCTGTTTGTCATTGCGACGGCGGCCAACCTGCTGTCGGCGCTGGCCGGCGGCGGCTCCGGGTTGCTGCAGCTGCCGGCGCTGATCCTGCTCGGCCTGCCGTTTCACATTGCGCTGGCGACCCACAAGGTGGCCTCGGTGGCACTGGGTGTGGGGGCGAGCCTGCGGCATGCGCGCGAACGCACCCTGGAGTGGCGTTTTGCCCTGTTCATTCTCGCCGCCGGGCTGCCCGGGGTCATCGCCGGGGCCAGCCTGGTGCTGGCGATCCCGGAGCGCACGGCGGAAATCGCGCTGGGCCTCCTGATCATGGCCCTGGGGCTGTATTCCTTTCTGCAACCCGAGCTGGGGCTGGCGCATGCGCCGCGCCAGCGGCACATGCAGGGCTATATCACCGGCGGTCTGGCGCTGACCGGGCTGGGGCTGATCAACGGTTCGCTGACCGCCGGTTCCGGGCTGTTTGTCACCCTGTGGCTGGTGCGCTGGTTCGGCCTGGACTACAAGCGGGCGGTGGCCTACACGCTGGTGCTGGTGGGGGTGTTCTGGAATGGCGCCGGGGCGCTGACGCTGGGGCTGCTGGCGGAGATTGAATGGACCTGGCTGCCGGCGCTGATTGCCGGCTCGCTGGTGGGCGGCTACCTCGGCGCCCACCTCGCTATCGTACGGGGCAATCGCCTGATCAAGCGGGTGTTCGAGATCGTCACGGTGCTGGTCGGCCTCCGGCTGATTATGGGGTAAGACCCCGGCCGCCAGTTCAGCCGCGCTGGCGCGGATACAGCCGCAACGCGACGAACAGCGCCGGCGAGCATTGCTGCACGGCGACAACGAACGGCGTTTCCGCGCGCTGCAGGGCTTCCATCACGCCCCGGCTAGAACTGGCTGGGCATCGGCGTGGGCACCATTAATACATGGCGCTCGGAGTACAGCGCCACCTTCGCCGAGGTGCCGCCCATCACATTGTTGCGATAACCGCTGTAACCATGCTTGCCGATGATGACCAGACTGGCGTCGCGCTCGTGCGCCACCTCACGCACCACGTCGGACGCCGGATGCCCGCTGGCCAACTGTGTTTCCACCGTGGCGCCGGCGGCGCGGCAGCGCTCGGCCAGTGCTTCGAGCCGCTCACGCAATTCGTTTTCTTCAGCGACATCCTCGCCCTGCTGCTCGAGCACACTGAGCAACAACATGCGCCCGGCACGCGGCGCCAGATCAACGGCCGCCTGCTCCGCCTCGCGGGCGGCCACGGTCAGGTCCGTGGCCAGCACCACCGAGTTCAGCAGGCGTCCTTCCTCGCCGCTATCGTCCCCCGCCCTGTCGGCATCCAGGTGTTTCACCAGCACCGGCAGTTGCGTGGCCTGCAACAGGCTCGACAGCGTGCTGCCCAGAAACACCTCACGCACAATGCTGTAGCCCCGCGAGCCCACGACCACCAGCGAGGCGAGGTTATGGCCGGCCACGGACAGAATCTGCTGCACCGAGAAGCCTTCCACCACCTCGGTTTTTACCGTGAGGTCCTGTTCGCGCAGATTCTTGGCCATCTGTTCAAGCTGGCGCTCGTAATCGGCCCGACGTGCACTGTCTTTACCGCCAAACACGCCCGGCTCAAGTACAGACACCAGGGTCACTTCGCGTGTACCCAGACGACGCAGATCAGGAATCGCACCGAGCAAAGGCGCAGTAGTGGCGGACAGGTCGGTGGCGATGACGACGCGCTCATACATAGACAGCTCCTGGCATGCGGGATGGATAGTCGTATCGACAGTGTATTCAGCAATCGCACGCTGTGGCTAGTCGCCGCTGGCCCCGGCAGGCGCTTTCCGGTCTGTCGGCTTCGGCACCGGCTGTTGCGGGCAGCGATATTGCGGGGTGATACCATAGCCGCTCTACCGGCCAGCAGGGCCGGCTATACACGCCACCGTCAACCGGAGACCGCATGCAGGCCTATTCCCTTCTTGATCTGGCGCCCATCAAGGAAGACGGCACCGCGCGCGACGCACTGCTCAACGCACGCGACCTCGCCCGGCACGCTGAGAAACTCGGTTACAAACGCTTCTGGATGGCCGAGCACCACAACATGATCGGCATCGCCAGCGCCGCCACGCCGGTCGCCCTGGGTTTTGTCGCCGCCGGCACCCGCACGATCCGCGTCGGCGCCGCCGGCATGATGCTGCCCAACCATGCGCCGCTGGTGGTGGCCGAGCAGTTCGGCACCCTCGCCTGCCTGTATCCGGATCGCATCGACCTGGGTCTGGGCCGTGCGCCGGGCACCGACCAGCAAACCCTGCGCGCGCTGCGCCGCACCCACGCCAGCGCCGACAGGTTCCCGCAGGATGTGCAGGAGCTGCTGCATTATCTGGAACCGACACAACCCGGCCAGCAGGTGCAGGCCGTACCCGGCGCCGGCACCCGCGTACCGGTGTGGATCCTGGGCTCCAGCCTGTTCGGCGCACAACTGGCCGCCGCGCTGGGCCTGCCCTATGCCTTCGCCTCGCACTTCGCGCCGGATGCGCTCGACGATGCACTGCACATCTACCGTGAGCGCTTTGAACCCTCGCCGTGGCTGGACAAGCCTTATGCCGCTGCCGCGGCCAACGTGTTCGCTGCCGACACCGACGAGGCCGGACGCAGGCTGATGACCTCGGTGGAGCAGGCCTTCGTGGCCCTGCGGCGCGGCACGCCGGGCAAACTCAGGCCGCCGGTCGACGACCCCGACAGCATCGGCCACCCCGCCGAGCTGGCCGGCGCGCGACACGCGCTGAAGGAATCTGCGGTGGGTGCTCCCGACACCGTGAACAAGTGGCTCAGGGCGTTCCTGGATCGCACTGCGGCCGATGAGCTGATTATCACCGGGGGCATCTTCGACCACGAGGCGCGCAAGCGCTCTTTCACCATCGCCGCCGAGGCGCTGCAGACAATGCAAAAGGCGGCATAATCGATCAGCACGGCAGAGCGTGCGGCAGTCAGGCGCACATGACACCGACATACTGTCCCCGGCGACCACCACAGCCACGGAGAAACGCACATGACAGCACCCCGGCGACTGGCACTGGTACTGATAGCGGCCCTGCTGGCCGGCTGCTCGGGCACCGCGGATACCGTGAGCGTGTCGGGCAAGGCCGAACGCGAGGTGATGCCCGATTACTTTGAGATCCACCTGCTGCTCGAGGCGCGTGGCGAAGACAGCAGCGCGCTCTCCGGCCTCCTGGAGGAGCGCCTGCAACAGGTGCTGGGTATCGCTCGCGAATACGCCCTGGACGATGAGGACATCCACGCCTGGGAACTGCAGTTACGCCAGGAGATGCACTGGGATCCCGAACGCCGCCGTCAGGTGCCGGGGGAAATGCGGCTGACCCGCAAGGTCCGGCTGGACGTCGATGCCGCTGCGGACGTGGGGGCTTTGCTGGGTGACCTGCTCGCCTCCCGCGCCACGCAGATCGAACAAATCCGCGCGCGCCTGGCCGACCCGGAAGCCGTCCGGCGCGAATTGCTCGCCGAAGCCACTCGGGCAGCCCGCCAGCGCGCCGAAGGCATCGCCAAAGGCGACGGTCGCAGCGCGGGGCGGCTGCTCGGAATTGAAGAGGCTGGCAGCCCCCAACACCGGCTCATGGCCACTGCCCGCATGGAACAGGACTCGCCGGAGGTTGGCTTCAACCCCGAACCCGTGAGCATCAGCGCGGAAGTGAATGCGGTGTTCGCGCTCGATTAAGGAAACGCAAGGATCAGCGTTTTTCCCGCAATCGGCGAACCTCCTCATTGGCGTCCGGCCAGTGCGCGTGATAGTCGTCGATAACAAACGTGTGGCAATGCCGGTACCCGGTGGCGGCGGCTTTGGCATCGGCAATGTGGGGATCGCTGGCGGCCAGGTCTGTGTGGGTATGCAACAATTCAAGCGCATCCACGCCAGACCAGAATCGCAGTGCCGCCACAGAGGCCACCAGGGCGACCCCTGTCAGCACCAGCGCGGCGGCATCCAGCCCCAGGACCGAGCCGGCCCAGCCGGCCAGCGGATAGGTCAGCAACCAGCAGGCATGTGACAGCGAAAATTGCGCGGCGAATACAGCCGGCAGATCGGCATCGGTAGCGGAGCGCCGCAGCAGACGCCCGGCCGGTGTGAGTATGGCGCCATAACCGGTGCCGACAAGCAACCACAGAATCAGCAGACCCGGCCAGGTGGTGGTGAGCACAGGACTGACCAGCAGGCCGAGCGTACCCAGAAAAGCGCCCGCGAGCATCACCCGGCGTTCGGGGAAATGATCAAGCAGGCGCGGCAGGGCCAGCGCCATCAGCATCGAGCCCAGCCCGAACGCGGCCATGGTCAGGGCCAGTTCCGTTTCGCCGTGCCCCAGCCGTTCACGCACGTAGATGACGCTGTTAACCAGCACCACCGCACCGACCGCAGCCACCACGAAATTCAGCAGACCCAGACCGCGCAATCGCGGTGTGCGCAGATAGATTTTCAGGCCGCGGGTCAAACGATCGGCAAACCCGTCGGCGGCAGCCGGCTGCTGGCGGGGGAACACCACAAAGCTGATAATCAGCGCCGAAACCACAAAGCCCGCCGCCGTGCCCACAAAGAGCACATGGAAAGTGACGAACATCAGCAACAACCCGGCCAGCATGGGGCTGATCAGGTTTTCCAGATCGTAGGCCAGACGCGAGAGCGATAACGCTTCTGTGTAGGTGCGCTCGTCATCGAGCACTTGCGGGATGACGGCCTGGAAGGTGGGGGTAAAAGACGCCGAAGCCGCCTGCAGCACGAAGATCAGCACATAGATCTGCCAGATCTGGTCGACAAACGGCAACAGCAGGATGACGGCCGCGCGCACCAGATCAAGCGAAATGAGTACGCCCCGTCGTGGCAGATACGCCGCCAGCGCCCCGGCCATGGGCGCCACCGTCACGTAGGCGATCATCTTGATCGCCAGGGCGGTACCCAGCACGGCCCCGGCGGCCGCCCCGGCCAGCTCGTACGCAAGCAGGGCCAGCGCAATGGTCGCCAGGCCGGTACCCAGCAAGGCAATCAACTGGGCCGCGAACAGCCTGCGATACGCAATATTTCCAAGCGGCGCGAGCATAGGCGGAAGCATAGGCCGCCGGACCAGCCATTGAAAGGGCACGCCAGCATGACGTCAGGCTAAACGCGCAGCCCTAGCCCAGCCACACCCGCGCATTGCGGAACATGCGCAGCCACGGCGCATCCTCACCCCAGCCTTCCGGTGCCCAGGAATGACACAGGGTGCGGATGACCCGTTCGGGGTGCGGCATCATGATGGTGACGCGGCCATCCGCACTGGTGATGCCGGCCAGCCCCTCGGGCGAGCCGTTGGGATTGGCGGGATAGAGGCCCGCCACCCGGCCGTGATTATCCACATAGCGCACGGCCAGCCGCGATGATGCCTGCAACGCAGACACGCCGCCGTCGGCAAACGCGGCCCGGCCCTCGCCATGGGCCACGGCGATGGGCAAACGCGCGCCTTCCATACCAGCCAGCATAATGGAGGCCGACGGCAGCACCTCGACCAGCGACAAACGTGCCTCAAACTGCTCCGAGCGGTTGCGCACGAAGCGCGGCCAACCTTCCGTGCCAGGAATCAGTTCACGCAGCGCCGCCAGCATCTGGCAACCATTGCACACCCCCAGCGCAAAGCTGTCACCGCGCGCAAAGAATGCCTCGAACTGCGCGCGCACCTGCGCGTTGAACAGGATGGTCTTGGCCCAGCCCTCGCCGGCACCCAGCACATCGCCGTAGGAAAAACCGCCACAGGCAGCCAGGCCGTGAAAACCGTCCAGCGTGGCGCGCCCCGCCAGCAGATCGCTCATATGCACATCCACTGCCTCGAAGCCGGCGCGATCGAAGGCAGCGGCCATTTCTACCTGGCCGTTGACGCCCTGCTCGCGCAGGATGGCTGCACGCGGACGGCTGCCCGTGGCAATCATGGGCGCGGCAACATCTTCGGCGGGATCGAACGACAGTGCCGCGTTGAGCCCCGGATCGTCATCAGCCAGCAGGGCATCAAAAGCCTCGCGGGCACAATCGGGATCATCGCGCAGGGCCTGCATACGGTAGCTGGTTTCCGACCACAGGCGGCGCCATTCAATGCGATCCCCCGCCAGGACTTCCTCGTCCTCCAGGGTGAAGCGCAGGGTGCGCCCGGCCACCACCGGCCCGAGCCGGTGACTGCAATCGCCCAGACCGGCCTTTTTCAGCCTTACCATCACGGCGTCCACCTCGCCGGCGGCCACCTGCACAACCGCGCCCGCTTCTTCGCTGAACAGGGCAGCCGCCGCATCGCCCCCGGCCGGCCCATCAAGACGCACATCAAAACCACAACCCCCGGCGAACGCCATCTCGCACAGGGTGGCGAACAGGCCACCATCGGAACGGTCGTGATAGGCCAGCAATCGGCCCTCACCATTGAGCGCCTGTATTGTCTGGAAGAACGCTGCCAGATCATCAGTGCTGTCGGCATCCGGCGGCACATCGCCCATCTGCCCGTACGCCTGCGCCAGCACCGAACCACCCAGGCGATTGCGGCCCCGGCCCAGATCAACCAGGATCAGCTCGCTTTCGCCACGATCGGTATGCAGTTGCGGGGTAAGCACCCCGCGCGCATCCGGCAGCGGCGCGAAGGCGGTCACAATCAGGGACACCGGCGCGCTCATGCGGCGTTGCTCGCCATCGGCTTCCCACACGGTTTTCATGGACAGGGAGTCTTTACCCACCGGAATGGCCAGGCCCAGCGCCGGGCAGAATTCCATGCCCACCGCGCGCACCGTGTCGTAGAGCACGGCATCCTCGCCCGGCTCGCCGCAGGCGGCCATCCAGTTGGCGGACAAGCGCACATCAGACAGTCTGGTCACCGGCGCGGCGGCGATATTGGTGATTGCCTCAGCCACCGCCATGCGGCCCGACGCAGGACCATCCAGCAGGGCCAGCGGCGTACGCTCGCCCATGGCCATGGCGGCGCCAGCGGTACCGTCATAACCACTGGCGGTGACCGCCACATCGGCCACCGGCACCTGCCACGGCCCCACCATCTGGTCACGCACCACCAGGCCGGAGACCGTGCGGTCGCCGATGTTGATCAGGAAGCTCTTGTCCGCCACCGCAGGGAAACGCAGCACGCGTGCGGCGCTCTCGGCCACATCCAGCGCGGCATGCTCAAAAGCGTCGCCCGGAGAAGGCTCACGCGTCACGTCGCGCAGCATGCGCGGCGGCTTGCCCAGCAGCACCTGCATGGGCATATCCACCGGACGATTGTCGAAATGTTCATCGCTGACGCGGAGCTGGCCGTCATCAGTCGCTTCACCGATGTCGGCATACGGACAACGCTCACGCTCGCACAGCTCAACAAACCGCGGCATATCCTCCGGCTGCACGATCAACACGTAGCGCTCCTGGGCCTCGTTGCACCAGATTTCCACCGGCGCCATGCCGGGCTCGGCGCTGGGCACCCGACGCAATTCCAGCCGGCCACCCCGCTCGCTGTCATCCAGAATTTCCGGCACCGCGTTGGACAACCCGCCCGCGCCCACATCGTGGATAGACACGACGGGATTCTCGTCACCCAGTGCCCAGCAGCGGTCGATGACCTCCTGCGCGCGGCGCTGCATTTCCGGGTTCTCGCGCTGCACCGAGGCGAAATCGAGGTCCTCGCTGCTGGCGCCGCTGGCCATGGACGAAGCGGCGCTGCCACCCAGACCAATGAGCATGGCCGGACCACCCAGCACAATCACGCGATCGCCCGGCTGCGCAATACCCTTGTCCACATGGCCATCGCGGATGTTGCCCATCCCGCCGGCGATCATGATGGGCTTGTGGTAGCCACGCAGGCGGCCGTCCGGCGCGCGCAACTCAAAGTTGCGGAAGTAGCCGCCCAGCGCCGGGCGGCCGAATTCATTGTTGAATGCCGCCGCACCGATGGGGCCGTCGCGCATGATTTCCAGCGCCGAGGCAATGCGCCCGGGGCGACCGAAGTCCTGTTCCCACGGCTGCAGGTCACCGGGCAAACGCAGGTGGGACACGCTGAAGCCGCTGAGCCCGGCGCGCGGCTTGGCCCCGCGCCCGGTGGCGCCTTCGTCGCGGATTTCGCCGCCGCTACCGGTCGCCGCGCCGGGGAACGGCGAAATCGCCGTGGGATGATTGTGGGTTTCCACCTTCATGAGCAGGTGTGCCGGTTCGTGATGCAGGCGATAGCGATGCTGGCGGTCGGGAAACAACCAGCCGGCCTCGTCGCCGCGCACGACCGAGCTGTTATCGGAATAGGCGGAGAGCACGCCCTCCGGCGTGGTGTGGTAGGTATTGCGGATCATGTCGAACAACGAACGCTGTTGCTGTTCACCGTCGATAATCCATTCCCCGCGGAAAATCTTGTGCCGGCAATGCTCGGAGTTGGCCTGCGCGAACATCATCAGTTCCACATCGGTGGGGTTGCGGCCCAGACCGCTAAAGCTCTCCACCAGGTAGTCGATCTCGTCGGCCGACAACGCCAGACCCAGTTCGCGATCAGCCGTTTCCAGCGCCGCGCGGCCACCGCCCAACACATCCACACTTTGCAGTTCGCCGGGCCGGGCCGACTGGAACAGGACGGCCGCCTGATCCGGCGCGCTCATCAGCACCTGGGTCATGCGGTCGTGCAGCACGTCGCCGAGCTGCTCGGGCTGCGCCGGCGATGGCTCGCCAACCAGCATCCACAGTATGCCGCGCTCAAGCCGGCGGACCTTGTGCAGGCCGCAATTGCGGGCAATATCGGTGGCCTTGCTCGACCACGGCGAAATGGTGCCCGGGCGCGGCACGACCAGCACCTGCGCGCCGGCGGGCTGCTCGGCGGTCACCGGCGCGCCGTAGGTGAGCAAGCGCTGTAAAACGGCGCTTTCATCGTCACCCAGAGGTTCGGCGATATCCACGAAGTGCACAAACTCGGCGTGCAACGCCCGCACACCGGGCAGCCGGCGGCGCAACAAGCCCAGCCTTTGTTGCAGACGGAAAGCGGAAAAAGCGGCGCCGCCGCGAAACCATTGCATGGATGCTGTACTCCGGGTCAACGAATCTCGCGCCAGTCCAGACCGGCCTCCTGATCG
>SLLK01000019.1 GCA_007134115.1 Gammaproteobacteria bacterium
TGATGAGCAACTGCATGTTAGATTGTAGTCGAGCTTGCAGTGTGATTGCAAGCAAAATAAAAATGAGCATGTTACACTAAAGATATAATTTTGCAGATAAAATGGCTCAAAACAAAAGTTCGAAAAAACCAACCGTAGATGAAGTAGTAGACATTTATTATCAGCAGCGTTTTTTGCATATATTGCTGTTGATACTGGTCGGTATTATTGCAGTTCAAGCAGTGACATTTGTCTTTTTAGAGTCGTTGTTGAGCGCTAGTTTTAGTGTTTTGATACTGATTGGGCTCTGGGTGGCGGTGTTTGTATTGCACAAAGGGCAGTACCATTTGGCCTCATCTTTGACGATTATAGTGCTTCTGGCACTTTTGGTTTTCTCTGTACTGGTAGATGGGCTGAGCAATGCTACGACTTTTTGGTTCTTCGTGTTTCCGGTGATTGCCACATTTCTAAGAGGCAAAGAAGGCGGAACGGTCTGGTTATTGACAGTAGTATTGGTCATACTGGCTATATTTATGGCTACTCAGATGGGATATGTAAGTGTTGATGTGATTAGCTATGATGCCGATACATTCTTGCAGTTAATATTGGCTGTATTCTTGGTGGCGATTTTTGTCTATTTCTATCAAGATAATTTAGACAAGAAAACCCAGTCGGTCTCAGAAAGAGAAGAAAAGTTATCCACTATATACACTCAACTTCAAGACGAGATAAAGCACCGCGAAGCTATAGCCGATTCACTAGATGAAAACTTAAAGATAATGTCGCGTCAGAGTGCGCAAAATGAAGCCTTGCTGCAAAGTATTGGTGAAGGGGTGATGGCCGTGGATCATAACGCGACAGTTATTATGGCCAATCACGTTACCATGGATCTGTTTAATTTCTATAAAAGAGACATTATCAACCATGATTATAGCGATGTGTTTAAGCTGTATGAGGAAGATGGTGAGGAGGTTGATACGGGTCAGCACCCGCTACTTTTGACGCTCAAATTCCAAACTAGTCAATATACGTCCGATTATTACTGCAGGAACTATAACCAAGAATTGATTCCGGTAGCCATAACAACTAGTCCGGTAGAAACTGATGACGGCGAGGTGATTGGTGCTATACAGGTCTTTCGTGATATTAGCGAGGAGCGGGCGGTTGCTCGGGCGAAAGACGAGTTTCTTTCTCTAGCGTCCCACCAGCTTAGAACGCCACTCGGTGCTATAAGATGGTATGCAGAGCGCCTGCTTAAGACGGCCGATCTAGCAGAGAAAGACCGTAAGTACTTAAACACTATATTTGAAGATAGCGCACGCATGAGCGGCCTTTTGAGTGATTATCTGGATGCTTCGCGCTTGCAGTTGCGAGTAAATGCGCTTAATCCTAAACCGCAAAATATCTCTGAAGTGATCGATAAGATTGTCAGTGATCTCCGACCATTAATAAAAGACAAAAAGCTTAAAATAGTCCGCCACATTAAAGATGACCTTAAACTATCAACCGACCCTCAGCTACTTGAGATGATTGTGCAGAATTTAATCTCAAATGCGGTCAAGTACACCCCAGCTGATGGCGAGGTGACGATTTCGACCAACTCTTATCGTGGCAATGAAGAGAGATTGAAAGATGGCGTGGTTATAAATATTGAAGATACTGGCATGGGCATACCAGAAGAAGAGCAACACAATGTATTTAGTAAGCTGTTTCGTGCTGAGAATGCTGTGACGAGCGATATTGAAGGCACTGGACTTGGGCTTTATAGCGTTGGAGAGGCAGTTAATCGCCTCGGTGGCGATATATGGTTTGAGTCTAAGCCGGATAAGGGTACGCACTTTGCTGTTACTCTGCCCAATGTAGAACCTGATACAATAGAAGAAAAGGAGGAAAAAAATGAGTAAGAAACTATTGATAGTAGAGGACAATGAGTCGCTTGCAAGCGTAATGAGCGATACGTTTAATGACGAAGGTTTTGATGTTAAGACGGCGGCTGATGGGGAAGAAGGCCTAGAACTAGCCAAAGAGTATAAACCGGATGTGATTTTGCTGGATGTCCTGATGCCGAAGATGGATGGCCTTGAAATGCTCAAACAACTTCGCGCTGAAGAAGGTGGCGATAAGATCCTAGTCATTGCGCTCACCAATTCCGACAACAGCGAGCACGTACTAGAGCTTATGAATCTAGGAGTCAATGATTATCTGACTAAGTCTGATTGGGAATTGGATGATTTAGTTAAGAAGGTCCAAACCAGACTGGATAGTTGGCAGTAAAAGCCGCTAACTAATCTCGCCAGAATTGTTCACATCATTAAGCCCTGCTTTCAAGCAGGGCTTATATTATTTATCTTGCTTCAAAAAATCGAAAGATTTGTCGAATGGGCTTGCCATGAGCGAGCGAAACGAGTCGAATGGTGGGCTCTGGTGGACTCGAACCACCGACCTTCTGGGTGTAAACCAGACGCTCTAGCCAGCTGAGCTAAGAGCCCTTAATAGCACGATTTTAAGTATAGAACATAATCACGAAGTCATAAAGTGTAAAGTTAATTGATTGCTTGGTGGGCGAGGAGGGACTCGCCCTATCATCCGATAGGCCGCCCCGCGCCCCGTTGTATAACTGGGTCGAATGACGGAGCGAACCCTAAGACAAAACTAGTAACATTGCCTACTGTATGTATTGGTGCCCGGGGTGGGACTCGAACCCACAAGCCTAATTAGGCACGACATTTTAAGTGTCGCGTGTATGCCAGTTCCACCACCCGGGCAGAATGAATTTAGATTTCAATGTGAGTGCTACATACTATTTTTACCACGATTTAGGCCTCTATGGGTAGCCTGCAAGCTGTGACAATTGGGGCAAAGGATACGCAGATTTTCTAAACGGTTGTCATATCTGTCGCCATTTATATGGTCTAATTCAAGTGGTATGCGGCCATCTTCGGCGACTTCGGCCCATTTGCACATTTCACACATGGGCTTCTTTAA
>SLLK01000288.1 GCA_007134115.1 Gammaproteobacteria bacterium
GGCCGGTGACCAGGCGCAGGTTCATCCAGCCCAGCAATGGCGCCGACAGGAAGGAAATGATCGCCGCTACATCGATCAGCAGCGTGAACCGCTCGGCAAAAAACGCCAGCACCACGACCGCACCGCCGAGCACCAGGGCCAGAAAAACCGCGTACAGCGGCTGCGCATGACGTGCGGCAAAGGCCGGCGCCCCGCACACCCCGACCAGCCCGGTGAGTACGCGCGGATAGGCGTCCGTCACCGCCAGCGTGGTACTCAGCATGACCGTGAATACGGCCAGACTGATCACCGGCAGGCTCCAGGCGCCCAGGGTGACACCGTAAAGATTCACCAACTGGGTGGAGAAAGTCACACTGGCCGCGGCGAATCGCTCGCCGCTACCGAACATCACCAGCGCGCCCAGTGACAGGAACAGCACCGCCAGCACGGCGGCCCCGATATAGCCGATGCGAAAGTCCAGCACGGCATGGCGCACTGCGGGGTGATGGCCCGTCTGGCGGCTGCGCTCCAGCGTCCACAACGAATGCCACGCCGCTACATCAATGGGAATGGGCATCCACCCCATCAGGGCCAGCATGAATGTCACCCCGGCCACCGTCCACAGCTCCGGCGCCAGCGTCACACCGGCCGCCGGCGCGGTGCCCGCCACTGCAATGGCGACGGCCAGCAGCGTGGACACGGCCAGCACCGACATGATGACTTTCATGCTCAGGTCCAGCCCCCTAAAGCGGCCCAGCAGCAACAGAATGACCACCCCGGCGAGCACGATCAGGCTCCACCACAACGGGCTGAGCTCCACGCCAAAGAGGTGCGCAGCCAGTCCGGCGGTCACCACCGTCACCGCCGCCTGGATGGCGAACATGGTGGCCACGGTGATCAGCGCAAACACCACCACCGCCCAGCGGCCCAGGCGCTGGTAGCCCTGCAACAGGCTCTCGCCGGTGGCGGCGGCATAACGCGGGCCGAATTCAAGGAAGGGGTACTTGAAGATGCAGGCCAGCACCACCAGCCACACCAGTACAAAGCCATACTCGGCGCCGGCGCGCGTCGCCTGTACCAGATGCGACACGCCCACGGCCGCGCCGGCCATGAGCAGACCCGGCCCCAGCGCCTTGACGAAGTCGCGGGAGATACGTGGTTTCATTGGTTTTCCCGAGCAAGGTTAAGAAAAGGCTGCTTTATTCGTACAGGCCTTCGATCATATCGCTGTACTTTTTATAAATATTGGCCCGGCGGATCTTCATGGTCGCCGTGACTTCATCATCGTCGTGATCAAGCTCCTTGGTCAGCAGGGCACACCGCCGGACCTGGGCGACACGCGGTAGCGCGGCGTTGGCTGCCTCGACTTCCGCGTCAATGAGTTCGCGTACCCGCGGATGTTCAGCCAGGCTGCGGAAGGTGGTGTAGGCAAGGCCCTGCTCCTCGGCCCACTTGGCGACGGTGTCGTAGTCAATCTGGATCAGGGCGGCCACGTACTTGCGGCCTTCGCCGGTCACCACGCACTCCTTGATAAAGGGACTGGCCTTGACCGTATTCTCGATTTCCGAAGGTGACAGATTCTTGCCGCCGGCGGTGATCATGATGTCTTTCATGCGGTCCACGATGCGCACCTGGCCGTCCTCTATACGGACGACATCGCCGGTGTGCAGCCAGCCGTCGCGAATGGTCTCGGCGGTCGCCTGTTCGTTCTTGTAATAGCCCTCGAATACCATATCGCCGCGCACCAGCAACTCGCCGGTGTCGGCCACATCAAGTTCGGCGCCGGTGGTGGCCACGCCCACGGTGCCCGGCACCACCCGCTCGAGCTGCTGTCCGGTGACCATGCCGGTGGTCTCGGTGGCGCCGTATACCTCCAGCAGGGGCAGACCGATGATGCGGAAGTAGCGAATCACATCCGGGGCAATGGCCGCCGCCCCGCTGATCGCTACGCGGCAACGCCGCAGACCTATGTAGTTCTGCAGCGCACGGAACATCAGCGCATAGCACAGCGCATACACCAGCCGCTCGCGCCAGTTGCGCTCCTGCGGCGACTTGAAACAGAACGGCTCACACCATGCCAGGGTGCGGTGATAGAGCCAGCGCCGTACAGGGCCGGACTCCAGCATCTTGATGTGAATGGCCGAGTGCAGTTTTTCCCAGATGCGCGGCACGCCCAGGAACACCGTTGGCGCCACTTCGCGCAGATCCTCCTGCACGGTGCGCAGCGACTCGCCGAAATTGACCAGCATGCCCAGGTACAGCGGCGCGAAGTTGGTGGTGGCCTGCTCGGCCACATGGCACAGCGGCAGATAGGACAGGAAGCTGTCGCGCGAGCTCAGGCCCAGACGACCAATGATGCCCGGCGCGGCGCCGCGGATATTGCGATAGCTGATCATCGCGCCCTTGGGCTTGCCGGTGGAGCCCGAGGTATAAATCATCAGGGCCAGGTCGCTGAGCTGCTGGGCATCAAGGAACTGATCGGCCAGGCCGGGCTCCTGCGCATCGAGCTCGGCGCCCAGCCGCTCGACTTCGGCAAAGGACAGCAGGTCCGGCTCGTCATAGTCATGCAGCCCCTTCATGTCGGCGACCACGATCTTGCGCAGGCGCGTCAATTCACTGCGCGCTTCCAGCACCTTGTCGGTCTGTTCCTGATCCTCACACAGCACAATTTCCACATCGCCGTGGCCCAGCACATACGCCACTTCCGGCGCCGGGCTGGTGGGATACACCCCCACCGTCACCGCGCGCACGATACCGGCGCCCATCTGGCCGATGACCCATTCGATGCGGTTTTCGGAAATCACGCCGAAATGCCCGCCGACTTCCAGCCCCAGGCGGCGCAGCCCGAGCCCGAAGTGGCGCGCGCGGCGGTAATAGCCTGCCCAGTCCAGCGGATGCCAGATACCGAAATCTTTCTGCCGCAAGGCAAACTCCCGCGGCCGACGCCGCGCGTTCTCACGCAGCATCTGCA
>SLLK01000387.1 GCA_007134115.1 Gammaproteobacteria bacterium
CCACTGGATGCCTTGACCTCGATGGACTGCTCCTTGCCGGTCGCCTTGTCCTTGGCCGACACATGCAGAATACCGTTGGCATCGATATCGAAGGTCACCTCGATCTGCGGCACGCCGCGCGGCGCCGGGGGAATATCCGCCAGATCGAAACGTCCCAAAGACTTGTTCTCCGTAGCTCGATCACGCTCACCCTGAAGCACGTGCACCGTCACAGCTGTCTGGTTGTCCTCCGCCGTGGAGAACACCTGATTGGCCTTGGTCGGAATGGTGGTGTTCTTCTCAATGATCTTGGTCATCACACCGCCCATGGTTTCAATACCCAGCGACAGCGGCGTGACGTCGAGCAGCAGTACATCCTTGACATCGCCTGCCAGCACGCCAGCCTGGATGGCGGCGCCCACGGCCACGGCCTCGTCCGGGTTCACGTCCTTGCGCGCTTCCTTGCCGAAGAAGTCCTTGACCACTTCCTGCACCTTGGGCATGCGCGTCTGGCCACCGACCAGAATCACATCGTCGATGTCCTTCACCGCCAGCCCGGCATCCTTGATCGCAGTACGGCAAGGCTCAACCGTGCGCTTGACCAGATCCTCGACCAGCGACTCCAGCTTGGCCCGCGTCAGCTTCATGTTGAGATGCTTGGGCCCGCTCTGATCCGCCGTAATGTACGGCAGGTTGATTTCTGTCTGCTGACCGGCGGAAAGTTCAATCTTGGCCTTCTCGGCGGCTTCCTTGAGCCGCTGCAGCGCCAGCGGATCGTTGTGCAGGTTAACGCCCTGCTCTTTCTTGAACTCGTCTACCAGGTAGTCAATGATCGCGAGGTCAAAGTCCTCGCCACCCAGGAAGGTGTCACCGTTGGTGGCCAGCACTTCGAACTGGTGCTCGCCGTCCACTTCGGCCACTTCGATGATGGAGATATCGAACGTACCCCCACCCAGGTCATACACCGCGATCTTGCGATCGCCGCGCTGCTTGTCCATGCCATAGGCAAGCGCCGCCGCGGTGGGCTCGTTGATGATACGCTTGACATCCAGCCCCGCGATGCGTCCGGCATCCTTGGTCGCCTGCCGCTGAGAATCATTGAAGTAGGCGGGCACGGTAATCACCGCCTCGGTGACGGTCTCGCCCAGATAATCCTCGGCGGTCTTTTTCATCTTCTGCAGCACCCGCGCGGAAACCTCGGGCGCCGACATCTGCTTGCCCTGGCTTTCCACCCAGGCATCACCGTTCTTGGCCTCCACGATCTTGTAGGGGACGATCTTGCGGTCCTTCTGCACCACGTCGTCCTTGAACTTGCGGCCAATCAGCCGCTTGATCGCATAGAGGGTATTCTCCGGGTTGGTCACCGCCTGACGCTTGGCAGACTGGCCGACCATGACCTCGCCGTCCTTGTTGAAGGCCACTACCGACGGCGTTGTCCGCGAACCCTCTGCGTTCTCCAGCACCTTGGGCTTGCCGCCCTCGAGGACTGCAACGCAGGAGTTGGTCGTACCCAGGTCGATTCCAATTACTTTAGCCATTTCCATTCACTCCGAATCTGTCTGCCGATTACCTGACTGTTGTCTACATGAGGGCGTCGCGATCAATTTTCAAGCGCGCTCGCCAGCCTGACCATCACCCGACCCGTTACCAGCGGCCGGCGCACGCGCCACCACCACCATCGCCGGACGGATTAACCGGTCGTTGAGCAAATACCCCTTCTGCATGACCTCCACCACAGTGTCGGCTGCCACCTCATCGGTCTGTTTTACCGACACGGCTTCATGACGCTCCGGGTTAAAGGGCTCGCCGCGGGGATTAACTTCGGTGACCCCGAACTTCTCCAGCGCCTGGCTCAACATGCGCAGCGTCAGTTCCGTGCCCTCGCGCAGGGCGGCGGCATCAGCCGCTTCACCCTCGGCCGCGTTCAGGCCCATTTCCAGACTGTCGCGCACGGGCAGCAATTCGCCGACGAATTTCTCCAGGCCGAAGCGGTGGGCATTGGCGATTTCACGCTCACTGCGCCGGCGCACATTCTCGACCTCGGCCAGCGCGCGCAGATAATTGTTGTGATGCTCCTGTGCCTCGTCACGCAGTTTCTGCACTTCAGCCTCTTCCGTCGCGCTTTCGGCATTGGCAGACGGTTGCGCGTTCCGCCCCTGCTCGTCGACGTTGGCATCAGCCGCCGCTTCCGGCTTGTCGGCCGGACGCGACGCCTGCGCGCGTGTTTCGGGTTCAGGCTTTTCCTGCTTCTTGCTCATCAGGGCTCTCTTTAAGATGTGTTGAAGATCACTGCGAACACCGCTACAGCAGGCGACTCAAGGCGCCTTTCGCAACCCTGACGAAGCGTGCCGGCGCCAATCAAGGGCGGCCGGCGCCACCTGCTGCAGGCGGCGTACCTTATCATTCAGGGAGATGGGGGCCTAATTACGGGAATTCAAGGCCGCGCCGAGCAATCGGGCAGTGACATCCACAATGGGGATGACCCGATCATAGGCCATGCGGGTCGGTCCGATCACACCCAGTACGCCAACAACCCGGTCATCAACCTCGTACGGCGCCGTCACCACGCTGCAGTCGTCCAGCACCTTGTAGCCGGATTCTTCACCAATAAATATCTGAACCCCTTCAGCACTGATACATTCATCAAGCAGATGCAGAATGTCACGCTTGGTGGTGAAGGCCTCGAACAGGGCGCGCAGCTTGTCCACGCTGGAAAGCTCCTTGAAATTCATCAAGTTGACCTCGCCGGCCATGACGAAGTCCTCGCGCCCCGGCTCGGCGAACAGACGGCCGGCCATTTCCACAGCCGTACGCATCAAGTCGTTCATGTTCTCGCGCGTACGCGACATCTCGGAAATCAACTCGCCGCGAACCTTCCACAAACCCTGTCCGGCGACCAGGCTGTTGAGGTAATTGGAGGCCTGCTGCAACTCACCTGGCGAGAACTCGCGTTCAACTTCCAGCAC
>SLLK01000004.1 GCA_007134115.1 Gammaproteobacteria bacterium
GAACGCGGCCCTGGTGCAATCCTGACCCCCCGCGCGCGAGCCGGTGACCGGGTGAGCGCCACCGGCTCGCGCGCCACGGGCTCAGCGGCGGGCGTCGCTGCGCGCCTGCAACAGCACGAACGTCAACGCCAGCAACGCGGGTAACGCCTGGACCAGAACAATGGTGTATTTGGCCGTCACCGCGCCAAACACCCCGGCGACCATCACGCACGCCAGGAAGAACACCTTGACGTCCACGCGGCCCGACCACAGCCCCCAGGCCAGTCCCGCCGCCAGAAACCCGTTGTACAAGCCCTGATTCATGGCCAGCACCGCGGAAGCGGCCGATTCAGCGGCCGTCATATCAAACATCTCCCGCCCCACCGGGTGATCCCAGAAAAACATCTCCAGTACCAGAAACCCCAGGTGCGCCACGATCACCAGAGCGACCAGCGCGTTGGCTATCGTTTTCATGGCTCCCTCCATCCACTTGCCTGATTGATTTGATGGTCGTGCTTCATTCTAGCCGCTGCCGGCGCGCTGCGCTCGCCGGGTGCCCCGCTGCTTGCACCGGCGCGCCTGAACCGTTACAAATCGGGCTGACATCCCCACACGGAGGTACATCGTGCTACTGATCAACATGGAATTCGCGCCGGACAAGAAAATTGTCCAGCACCTGGGTCTGGTCCAGGGCAGCGTGGTGCAGGCCAAGCATGTAGGCCGGGACATCATGGCCAGTCTCAAAAACATCGTCGGCGGTGAGCTCAAGGGCTACACGGAACTCATGAACGAAGCCCGCGAGGCAGCCACCGGCCGCATGTGCGAACAGGCCGAGCAGCTCGGCGCCAACGCCATCCTCAATATCCGCTTCGCCACCTCCACCGTCACCGCCAGTGCCTCCGAAATACTCGTCTACGGCAGTGCAGTCATCCTCGAGGATCGCTGATGTATCTCCCCTTCGAGCTGATCCTTCCGCTGGCGTTGCTGCTCACCGGCTATGTCTGCGGCCGCGTGCTGGAACGCCGCCACTACAAGCGTATTCACGCAGGCGAGGCGCACTTTCGCCAGCTGCTGGTCATGTCCGGCCGGCGCTTGCCGCCGCACCTGATTCATCACCGCGCACAGATGGTGTGCGGCAACGTGGTGATCTCGGTGGATTACTTCAAGGTGATGCTGGCCGCGCTGCGCAACTTTGTGGGCGGGCGCATCAGCGCCTACGAGTCGCTGCTCGACCGGGCCCGCCGTGAGGCCATCCTGCGCATGCAGGCCGAAGCCCGGGAACTCAGCGCCGAGGCCATCTTCAACCTGCGCTTTGAAACCAGCCGCGTCTCCGGTGATGTACGGCGTGGCGTCGGCTCCATGGAAGTTCTGGCTTACGGTACCGCACTCATCCCGCGCCCATGACCCGCTGGCCCGAGCATAACCCGCAATTCAGCGACAGCATCAATAACCCGCCGGTCAGCGCGCTGGGCGAGTTCGCACGCCTGCTGCTGGGCCTGGCGCTGGTCAGCACGGTGGTGATGCTGTTATTGATCGCTCTGGCCGGACGACTCTCGCCACTGATCCCCTTCAGTTGGGAACAACAGCTCACCGCCGGCCTGGACTTCAACGACGCCGACGATGAAGCCCGCGCAGCGCTCACCCGTCTGGGCCAGGCGCTGGCCACACACATCGAGCTGGACGAGGCCGTCACACTCGAGTTCCATTTGCTCGATACCGCCACGCCCAACGCCTTCGCCACCCTGGGCGGGCATATCGTCGTCACCCGCGGCCTGATCGATGCCGTGGACTCGGAGAACGGCCTGGCCATGGTCCTCGGCCATGAAATCGCCCACATCCATCATCGCGACCCGATCCGCCAGCTGGGCCGGGGTGCGGTACTCAGTCTGTTCTGGGCGCTGATCACCGGCGCCAGCGGACAAAGCGGACTGGAAAATGTACTGGGCACCGGCGGCATGCTCGGCATGCTGCAATACTCCCGCGGCATGGAGCACGCCGCCGACGCGCTGGCGCTGGATATCCTGCATGCCCACTATGGCCACGCAGGGGGCGCCGACGCGTTCTTTCAGCGCATGCGCGAACAGGACACCGGCCCGGCGTGGACTGAATTCGCCCGGACCCATCCGCCGACCGAACAACGCCTGGCACGTATCCACGCCCACAGCAGCGATGCGGACAGCGCCCAACTGCGGCCACTGCCTGCCGCGCTCAGCGCCTGGGCCGAATCAGACCAACCCCCGTGTATCCGGGATACCCGCCGCCCCGACCATTGACCACACTGCCGGAACGACCCGGCGCGGCCTGATGCCTTTCTGAGCCCGCCGGGCAGCCCACCGATCCTGCAGGGGCCCGGCCATGATCCATACCATCAAACAAGCTCACCCGGGGCCGGCGTGCAGCGGGCGGCGCCCCGCTTTGCCACGCTGGCTGATCATCGTCATTTTACTCACCGCAACCACCGCTTGCGGCGGCGGCTCATCCGGCGACGGTACGCCGCCGGGCCCCTGCGAGGCTGACTGGGGCACTGCTGAATGGAATGACGCGCACTGGTGCTGACAACCCCGGACTGCCCGCACGGCAGTTCTCCTTGCCTGGAGGCAACGAACATGACCCGCAAACAACGCTATTTCGCCGCAGGTTTCGTCCTGCTGATGATCCCCGTAGCCAGCGCTTTGGCTGCGGGCATGCCCAACACGTTCTTCGCCGGCGACCCTATTGTGGCCGAGGAGGTGAACGAAAACTTCGCATACGCGGCGCCACCCAATATCGTGCATGTGAATCCCGGCGCCAACGCCACAGCCAGTGGCGAGGCGCTGCTTGAGGCCCTCGATGAGGTTGCGGCGGGGACGATTGCCGGCGCACCGGCGATAGCGGCCAGTGTGGCCGGGTCCAGGGCATCCATCAGTGCGGTGCCACTGGCCGTGGCGTTGGCGCCGGCGTTCACATTCACGATGTTCGGCGGTGC
>SLLK01000340.1 GCA_007134115.1 Gammaproteobacteria bacterium
CACCGCCGCGCCCGCGCTGAGCGGAATCACACCGCCGGCTGCGGCGGTCAGTGTGACCGCGAGGGCGGCGCTGGAAGACTGCATCGCCACGGTCATCAGGAAACCGGCGATGAGGAAGGGGAACAGGCTGAGGTAGCCGCTCACTTCCATGTCGCCGAAGTGGAAGGTGTCCTGCACGTCGCCGAAGATATCGCGCAGCAGGTCCAGACCCAGGAAAAAGACCCCGAAGCCGGTTAATGCCAGGCCCAACGCGCCACGACGTTGGCCGGGCACGAGTACGTGCAGGAACATGCCCAAGGCGATCAGGGGCAGCGCCAGCGACTTGATGTCCAGGTCGAAACCCACCATCACCACCAGCCAGCTGGTCATGGTGGTACCCACCGCGCTGCCGATGATGACCGAGATGGCCTGGAAGAGATTGAGAAAGCCGGCGTTGACGAAACCGATGGTGGCGAAGATCACCGCCGTGGAAGACTGCATCATGGCGGTGATCAGAAAACCGGAACCCGCCGCGCGGGGAAAACTGGTGGTCCAGCGTGCCAGGATTTCGCGCAGTGCGCCGCCGGCGGCCACACGCAGGCCGTCGGTCATCAGCTTCATGCCGAGCAGGAACAGACCGACCCCGCCGGCGAAATAGAAAAAGCTCCAGACGGTCATGCGTCGGGATGGTCCTTGTTATTGTCGATCAGGCGCATGAGATTCAGATTACATGGATTTGGCGATCAAGCCTAAAGCCGGCTGTGGTCGCGCCCCGGGGTCTGTTACGGCGACCGCCGGATTTTGTCGGGTGTTTCTGATGCCGGCAGGCCGATCACATCCCCGTCCGCATCCAGGGCCGGATAATCCAGTCCCTTGCGGCGACACCAGGCGGCGATGCGCGGCTGGGTCCATTCGAACAGTGTGCGCCGGTAGACGTCGGGGTCCAGGCGACTGTGTTCGTACATGCCGGCCAGCCGGCGCTGGCGTTCGGCCTCGAAGAGAATCAGCGCGGTGGCGACCGAGACGTTGAGCGAGGCGACCAGACCGTGCATGGGGACCACGATGCGCTGGTCGGCGGCATCGCGCGCCGCGGGGCTGACCCCGTCGAGCTCCGAGCCCATCAGCAGGGCGGTGGGGCGGGTGTAGTCGACATCGCGGAAATCCACGGCGTCATCGGCAAGGTGTGCGGCAAGCACCTGCATGCCATTGTCGCGGGCCATATCCAGCGTGTCTTCCAGACGACGATGGCTGCGCAGCCCAACCCAGCGCTGGCTGCCCTTGGCCGCATTGACTGCCTGGCGTACGTCGCCGTCGGTGGACACAGCATGTGCCTGAAAAATGCCCACCGCATCGCAGGTGCGCACAATGGCTGACAGATTGTGCGGCTTGTGCACGTTCTCCATGATGACCGTCAGGTCAGGTTGTCGCTGGCGCAGCACAGCCTGCAATCGATCAAAGCGTTTTGCTGTCATGAGCGCGGATGTCCCTTGTCCGTGGGCGAGCCATTGCGAGTGTGGGTGCAGGACGTATCATGCATACGACACACAGCACAGCGCGGCACCAGGCTCGCTTGCATGGCGCGGCGCGCGCACATTCTACAGGGAAAGTCGGAGCAATTCGTCTGCCCCGGCGTTTTCCCGGATACAGGCCGGAGCACGGCGATGATCGGCGGAGGTACAGAGATGCACCAGGAAGTGATCAACGTGTCGACGAGGGGCCGCGGCGCGGTGGATATTACCGGCCGGGTCCAGCAGATCGCTGCCGCCGGCGGGGTGCGCACCGGCCTGTGCCATGTGTTCGTGCATCACACCAGCGCCTCGCTGATGATCTGCGAAGGGGCCGACCCGCAGGTACTGGATGACCTGGAGGCGTTCCTGGGGCGCCTGGTACCCGATGGTGATCCGCTGTTCCGGCATACGGCTGAAGGCCCGGACGATATGGCGGCCCATGTGCGAAGTGTGTTGACTGCGACCACGCTGAGCATTCCGCTGAGTGAGGGTCGCTGCGCACTGGGCACCTGGCAGTCGGTGTTCCTGTATGAGCATCGTCATGCGCCCCACCAGCGCCGGATTACGGTCACCGTGCAGGGGCGGTGAGTCTGACTGTGGTGGGCGGTTTGTGACAGATAGCTGCGATTCGGCGTTTCGTGGTACAACAAGATCGGTTTCAACCATCCTGCGGGAGTCCCGGGAATGACACGCAAAGCACCACCCCGGCGCCGTATCGTGCGCCTGACCCTGCTTATGGCTATGTCCGCGCTGCTGGGCGCCTGCGCCGTCATGCAACAAGCCGTCATCCCGCCGGAGGTGCGCCTCGACGATCTGCAGCTGGTGCGTGCGGACTGGCGCTCGCAGGAGTACGCCGTGACCCTGGGCGTGCTCAACCCCAACGGGTTCAGTTTGCCCATTCGCGATGTGCGTTACCGCATAGAGCTTGCCGGTCGTGATTTCGCCGGCGGTACGCTGGAGGCCGGTCGCAGTCTGCCCGCGGGGGAAGAAGTGCCGCTCGCATTCAACATGACCACCGATCTGCTGGATTCGGCCTGGCAGGTGATGGGTTTACTCTCGGGTGGCGGCGAACAGCTGGAATACCGCATTCACGGCGAGGTTGAAGTGAATCTGCCGGGCGTGAGGGCCTTTCCCTTCGAGGAACTCGGCACCATCCAGATCAGTCGATAGTGCAACTGTCCCTGAGTCCGGCCCCCCGGTATCTGTATGACCAACGCGGTTGAAATGCATGGTGTGGCGCATGGCTATCAGGATGCCGGTGGCCTGCGCATGGTGCTCGAGCGTATCGACCTGCAGGTGGTGGCCGGAGAAATCGTCGCCCTGGTCGGGCGCAGCGGCTCGGGTAAATCAACGCTGCTGAACCTGGTCGCCGGGCTTGACCGGCCGCTGCGCGGCCGTGTGGTGGTGGCAGGGGTGGATCTGGCCGGCGCGAGCGAGCGCCAGCGCACCCGGTTGC
>SLLK01000199.1 GCA_007134115.1 Gammaproteobacteria bacterium
GCCCATCTGGAACTACCGGAAGATATCGCCCGTGAAGATGCCGATACGGTGCCCATCGCCGCCAGCTATTCACGCCGTCCCGTCACCGAAACCAAGGCGGTCAACTACGCACTGGAACTGCTGCGCGAGGCACGCCGCCCGCTGATTGTGATTGGCGCCGGCGCCAACCGTAAACTCACCGCGAAGATGCTGCGTGCGTTTATCGACAAGCAGGGCATCCCGTTCGTCACGACGCAGATGGGCAAGGGGGTGGTCGACGAGACCCATCCGCTGTTTATCGGCAACGCCGCAGTATCCGCCGAGGATTACCCGCACCGCGCCATGGAAGCCGCCGATTTGATCCTGAACGTGGGTCACGATGTGGTGGAGAAACCGCCTTTTGTCATGCATACCGGCGAACGCCGGGTGATCCATGTCAATTTCGAGCCGGCGCAGGTCGACCCGGTGTATTTCCCGCATGCCGGCATGGTGGGCGATATCGCCAACAGTATCTGGCAGCTCAACGAACAGCTTGAACCCCAGCCGCACTGGGATTTCGACCTCATGCACCGGGCGCGCGATGCGATGCGAGCGCACGCTGCCGAAGACGCCGATAATCCGGGCTTTCCGGTGTTGCCGCAGCGACTCGTGGCTGACGTGCGCGAGGCAATGCCCGACGACGGCATCATTGCTCTGGACAACGGCATCTACAAATTGTGGTTTGCGCGCAACTATCCCGCGCGGCTGCCCAATACTGTGTTGCTGGATAATGCGCTGGCCTCCATGGGCGCGGGCCTGCCCTCGGCCATGGCCGCAAAGCTGGTCTACCCCGAGCGCAAGGTGATGGCGATCTGCGGGGACGGCGGCTTCATGATGAACTCCCAGGAAGTCGAAACCGCCGTGCGCCTGAAGCAGGATCTCGTGGTGCTCATCCTCAATGACAGCGCCTACGGCATGATCAAGTGGAAGCAACATCACATGGGCCTGCAGGACTACGGGCTGGATTTCGACAACCCCTGCTTCGTGACCTATGCCCGCAGTTACGGCGCCAGCGGTCATCGCTTGCAGGACACCGACTCGCTGCTGCCCCTGATGCGCGAATGCCTGGACGCCGGCGGCGTGCACCTGATCGACGTGCCGGTGGACTATTCACGTAACGTAGAACAGTTCAATCAGGAAATACCGCGGCGCAGCGCGGAACTCTAATCCACGGGAGAAGCGATATGCTCGCCGAAACCTACCCGTTTTACCTGGCCAATCTGCCCGAGCAGCCCAATACCGACCTGGTCGTGTACGACAAGTACAGCGGCGAAGAGGCCACCCGGGTGGCGCTGGCCGACGCCAGCGATATTGACCGGGCCATTGATGCCGCCGTGGAGGCGGCGCGCCCTCTGCGGCAAATGCCGCCCTACGCGCGACAGGCCGTGCTGCAGCATTGTGTGGAACGCTTCACCCAACGCCACGAGGCGCTGTCGCAGGCACTGCGCATTGAGGCGGGCAAACCGATCAAGGACAGCCGCGGCGAAGTCGATCGCCTGATCGACACCTTCCGCATCGCCGCCGAGGAATCGGTACGCATGGGCGGCGAAATCATGAACCTGGAGATCGCCCCCCGCGCCCGCGGCTATCGCGGCCAGTACCAGCGCGTACCCATCGGACCGTGTTCGTTTATTTCCCCGTTCAACTTCCCCCTCAACCTCGCCGCGCACAAGGTCGCGCCGGCGATCGCGGTGGGCTGCCCGTTCGTATTGAAACCGGCCAGCATGACCCCCATCGGGGCACTGATGATCGGTGAAGTACTGGCCGAAACCGACCTGCCGCCGGGCGCGTTTTCCATTCTGCCCTGCCGGCGCGATGGCGCTGATCTGTTCACCGTGGACGAGCGCCTCAAATTGCTGAGCTTTACCGGTTCGCCGGAGGTCGGCTGGCAACTCAAGCGCCGCGCGGGCAAGAAAAAGGTCGTGCTTGAGCTTGGCGGCAATGCTGCCTGCGTGGTGGATGCCGACAGCGATCTCGACGACGCCGTCAACCGTGTGGTCTTCGGCGCTTTCTACCAGTCAGGACAAAGCTGCATCGGCGTGCAGCGGATTATCGTCCATCAGGACATCTACGACGAATTTCGCGAGCGGCTGGTCGCCGCCACCCGCGAACTGAAGTCCGGTGATCCGGCCGATGAATCCGTGTTCGTGGGCCCGGTGATCTCGACCAAAGAAGCGCAGCGGCTGGAAGACTGGGTGCAACAGGCGGTAGCGGCAGGAGGCACCCTGCTGTGCGGCGGCCAGAGAAACGGTCCCGTGCTCGAGGCTACCCTGCTTGAAGACGTGCCCCTCGAACAACCCGTATGCAGCGAGGAGGCCTTCGGGCCGGTCGCCGTACTCAGCCGCTTTGATCACTTTGATGATGCGCTGGCACAGGTCAATAACAGTCGTTTCGGTTTGCAGGCGGGCGTCTTCACGCGCGACCTGCACCACATGCTGCGTGCCTGGGACGAGCTCGATGTGGGCGGCGTGGTGATCGGTGATGTCCCCTCATGGCGGGTCGACAACATGCCTTACGGCGGTGTCAGGGACAGCGGACTGGGCCGTGAGGGGGTGCGCTTTGCCATGGAGGACATGACCGAGATACGTAATCTGGTGATTCGCACGCCACCGGCCGAACAGCGTTAATCCGGAATAGAAAGGCCCCGATGAGTCTGCGCTCATCGGGGCCTTTTCATGCCGCATGTGCGGCGAGGAAAGTTACGGTTCCCTGACGATAATCCGCCCCCGCATGTACGGGTGTGGGGTGCAGATGTAGTCATACACACCCGGTTCGGTCAGTGTCACCGTTTCGCTTTCCGCATGGGCGAGCAGATCGGTGGCAAAACCGGTGGGACCCTCAATGGCGACCGCGTTGTGGTAACCGGATGTTTCACCCTCACCATAAGTGAAGACCTCTTCGTTCACGAAGGTGATATCGGTCCCCGGCGCCACTTCGACCACCTTGGGCCAGTAGGAATTGCCCTTGATCTCGATCACCACTTCGTCGACGTCATCACCGAACTTCACGGGGCGATCAGCCTTGGCCGGCGTCGGATTGGTGTCCTCGTCCGGAATGCCAAAGGGTGTAATCGTCCTTCTGGCATTGGCCAGCTTGTCAGCCAGCTCCGACTCGGAGTATTGGGGCCCCTCGGCCAGCACCACATCAGGCGTCTCAGCGCCCTTCTCGGCCACCAGCAGCCCGATAGAGCCACGATTACTGTGGGCCAGGGTGTGATCGACCATGGTGTAGGCCCCTTCCTCGGGCGGTATACGGAACTCGATGACCCACGAGTCCGATGGTCCGGCGGTGACGGTTTGCCCGCCAGGCATCATGGCTTCCGGGTGCCCTTGCCAGTAAACGTAGTCCCAGATAATACCCACCAGATGGAACGTGGACAGGCGATTGGGGCCCACATTGAGGAAATACACCCGCACGTAGTCGCCCGGCTCGACCATGATCGGCTCTTCGACGTAGCGGAACAGGCCGCCGTTCCACATGGAATACAGGAAGTCGGCTTCTGTTGCCTCCTTGCCGCTGGCGTAGAGTTCATGCTGAATCATGTACAACTTGAGATCCGGGCCACGCCCCAGGTCTTCCTCCAGCTTGTATTTTTTCTCCTTCGGTTCGACCACAATCATGCCGTATTGCCCGAACATCACATGCATGGGAATGGCATGCCCACCCGGAGCGCAGTGGTACATATACACCCCCGGTGTGGTCGCGCGGAAAGTCACCGACTTGGTTTCCCCCGGCATGATCATGCCCACATGCTTGGAGGTCTGCGTGTAAGCGGCATGAATCGACGCGCCGTGCATGACGCTGCCGCTGTTCTTGACGTTGATGCGTACCACGTCACCTTCGGTCACTCGCAGCGTGGGGCCCGGAATCGACCCGTTGGTGACAAAGCCGTCGTACACCACACCCTGGCCGATGGGCACCTGTCCCTCGGAAAGATCAATCGTGAACTCCACATCGGGTTCGGCCGTCTCCGGGGCATAGCCGGTGGGTCGGGTCTCGAGTCCCTCATCCCGCTGGATGATTTCGATGAACTCATCACCATCGAACATTGCCGGGACCCTGGGGCGGGAACTTAAGCCGGCACTGCCAAGCAGTGCCGGCAACGAGCCCTGTTGTGCCACTTCCAGATTACGGGCGTCTCCGGGGACCTCCGCATGCGCCGGACTCAGGACCAGCGCGGCACACACGAGCATACCGGGTAACCAGTTCCGTACTATGGGCAGACCTTTCGCAGGCATGCCCGTGCTCTTGCTCGTCATCATTGCTACCTCCCTGCCAACGGCAACCTTTTACCCCTGGCTTGCTTCAGGCATACCGGCCTCACCCCTGCGGAGCGCTTGCCGGTACTTGTGCCTGCGCACCAATCCGGTGGTTCCCCGCGCAGGCAACCCCATCCTGTCATCACCCGCCATCACCAACAATGATCCACGTCAACAACGCGTCCGGGACCGCGGGACCGGCGCCGGGCCCCGGTCGTCGCTGGCGGTGAGGCCGCCCACGGCGCCCCGGAGCTTGCAAACCGCCCCACGGGATGAAACCGTGGAGTTCGGCACACCATGCCAATCGCCACCAGCGGCCATGCCTGCGATATGAATACAGCCATACAGCGCCTGTTCAACGTGCGTCGCGAGGAAGTGCTGCCGCTGGTGCTTGCCGCCCTGTTCTTTTTCTGTGTGCTCACTGCGCTCATGGTGTTGCGCCCCGCGCGCGAGGCCCTGGGGCTCCAGGGCGGCATTGATATGGTGCGCTGGCTCTTCATGGGCACCGCCCTGGTCACCTTGCTGGTCAATCCTGTTTTCGGTTTGCTGGTCAGTCGCCTGCCTCGCCTGAAGTTCATCAACGCCACGTACGCCTTTTTTGCCCTCAGCCTGTTCGCTTTCTACCTCGCCATGGTGCTGTCACCCCAGGCCATGGGCGTGACCACCGGCCAGGTCTTCTACGTCTGGTTCAGCGTCTTCAATCTGTTCGTTACCATGGTGTTCTGGGCGTTGATGGTGGATCGCTTTTCCCTCGATCAGGGCAAGCGTTTTTTTGGCCTGATTGCCGTGGGCGGCACCTGTGGTGCCATCTTCGGCCCGTGGCTGGCCTCGCAACTGGCGGCACCGCTGGGCACGCCCGCGCTGCTGCTCATCGCCATCGGGTTTCTCATACTCGCCATGGTGATTGCCCGGGCGGTGGCGCGAGTGCAACCCGAGCAGCAACGGCCAGCCTCCGCTTCGCTGATTAACGAACCTGCGGTAATCGGCGGCAGCGCGTGGGAAGGTTTTCGCGCGGTATGGCGATCCCGCTACCTGAAGGGGATCGCCGGCTATATCGTGATACTGGCCATCATGGCCACTTTCATCTACTTCACCCGCCTGCAAATGGTGGCCGCGCTGGGTGACGACATGGACATGCGCACCACGGTGTTCGCTCGCATTGATCTGATCACCCAATTGGCGACCCTGTTCATGCAGGCGCTGATCGCCGGCCACCTGATGCGTCGCATCGGTGTGCACCTGACGCTGGCCCTGTTGCCGCTGACTGCGGCGCTGGGTTTTGCGGGTCTGGCCATTGTCGGCTCACTGGCGGCGCTGATTGTGCTCGAGGCCTGTTTCCGCGCGGTACAACGCGCCATCATGCGCCCCGCCCGCGAGACCCTCTACACCGTGCTCAGTCGCGAAGACAAATACAAATCCAAGGCCTTCGTCGACACCTTCGTGTATCGCGGCGGCGATGTCGCCGGAGCCTGGGTTGAGGGTCTGCTCGGGCGCCTGGGCCTGGCACTGGCCGGCGTCGCCAGTGTCGCGGTGCCACTGGCTCTGGCGTGGGCTGTGCTCGGCATGTGGCTGGGCCGTGCTCAGCAGCGCCTGGCAACCCAACCACCCGCAACCGGGACGGTTGCACCCCGCACACAGGCAACCTGAAGTACCTGAGTCGAGTGCCGCCTGGAGCAAGCCCGCAGAGGTAGCGCGAACGGCCGCTCGCAAAGCCGCTCGACGGCGCTGCTGAACCCGGGGTTTCCCCGAGTGGTGCGGCTGGTCAGCGCCAGCTCGCCGCGCTGGCCTGCTGCCAGTCAGGCCACCACGGCTGCGGCACGGCATCGTCATTGAGCAGACAGCCCGGCTCAATGCCGGGGTAAAGCTGCTCATAACTCATCACCTGTCCCTGGTCCACGCGACGGTTGACATGCCGCGCCTGCACGCCGGCCAGCCCCTGCAACCCCAGGGTGCCCAGCAGCTCCGCCAGAGTCACCATCATCGAATGGTGGTAATTGGCCACCCGCACCCCCTTGTCGGTGACATCAAGCTGGCGGTAGCGGGCTGGATTCTGGGTGGTGATCCCCGTGGGGCACTTGTCGGTATTGCAACTGCGCGACTGTATACAGCCCAGCGCCAGCATCATGCCGCGTGCCGAGTTCACCGTGTCCGCGCCCAGCGCATTCAGCCGCAGCATGTGAAAGGCGGAAAAGGCCTTGCCGGCGGCCACAATACGCAGCTCATCGCGCACCCCGACCCCGCGCAGCGCATTGTGCACGAAGTTCAGCGCATCACGCAGCGGCATGCCCACGGAGTTGGTCAGTTCCACCGGTGCGGCGCCGGTGCCCCCCTCGCCGCCATCCACGGTAATGAAGTCCGGCACGATCCCGGTCTCGTGCATGGCCTTGCAGATACTCAGGAACTCGCGGCGATCACCGATACACAGCTTGAAACCCACCGGTTTGCCCCCGGACAGCTCCCGCAGCTGCGCCACGAACGCCAGCAAGCCCCGCGGACTGTCAAACGCCGAGTGACCCGGCGGCGAGATCACATCCTCGCCTGCCGGCACGTGACGAATTTCGGCAATTTCGCGGGTCACCTTGGCGGCCGGCAGCACGCCGCCGTGGCCGGGCTTGGCCCCCTGGGAGAGCTTGATCTCGATCATCTTCACCGCCGGCGTGGCGGCCTTGTCGGCAAACATCGCAGCGTCGAAGCGCCCGCTCTTGTCCCGGCAGCCGAAGTAGCCGGTGCCGATCTGCCAGATCAGGTCGCCGCCGGGCTCCAGGTGCCAGCAGCTCAACCCGCCCTCACCGGTGTTGTGGGCAAACCCGCCCACCCTGGCGCCGCGATTCAGGGCGAGAATGGCGTTGCGGCTCAGGGCGCCATAACTCATCGCCGAGATATTCAACGGCGAGGCCGAATAGGGCTGGCGGCATGCCCTGCCGCCAAAACGCACTCGCAAACCCTCCGGATCACAGGCCACCGGCGCCACAGAATGGTTGAGCCATTCATAGCCGTCCTGGTACACATTGAACAGGGTGCCAAAGGAGCGCGTGTCATCCGCCTTCTTGGCGCGCTGATACACCAGACTGCGGAATTCGCGGCTGATCGGCATGCCATCGAGATCGTTTTCCACGAAATACTGCTGGATTTCCTTGCGCACTGACTCGAACATGTAGCGAAAATGCCCGATCACCGGATAAATGCGCAGGATGGTGTGCTTTTTCTGCCACAGGTCATGCGCCCCGAGCAGCAGAAGCGGCCCCACACCCAGCCAGGCCCAGTGCACCGCAGGCCATTGAAGCCCCAGGGTCACCAGTGCCACCACCGACAACACACTCAGGATGAGGAATAGATTGCGTACCAGCGTCATTTGTCAGTACCCATCCGAAAAACGCCTCGCGGTTGCTTGCCCGCACTTATACATGGAGACCCGGAAACCCGGTCAAGGATGACAGGGCACCCGTGATCCTCTGCCGCAAACGGAGTAAGACGGCGTGCACGCCGGCCATACAGGAACAAACAGCACGGCCTCAGGGGCCGCCACCACCACGCGTCACACCACCAGGCAGCACACCGCGCAAGCGCCCTGCCGCAAAGGCTGCCACGGCCAGTGGTACCAGATAAAACAAAAGTCCTGCGGCCGCCGCTATCGCCTGTCCAAGGAACACCAGGCAGATCACCAGGGCAACGATGCAAAGGATCTTCTCGGGCCCCTTTGCGGGACTGTAGGGTGGTTGGCTGCTCACAATACGCTCTCCACGGCCCGGCTCATCACAAGTCACCCCCAGCATCGCGCATTCAACCTGCGTGGAGCAATTATCCGGCGCCAGACTTCGGACGCGTGTGCGGAAGATGCCGGAACCCCCACTGCATACAGGCGCGCAACACGTCTTCCAGCTCGCGTCCGGCGGCAGTCAGCAGATATTCATCCCGCGGGGGCTTGTGCTGGTAACGCCGGCGCTCCACCAGGCCCATGAGTTCAAGGCGCTTGAGCCGGTCGGCGAGGATATTGGTGGCGATGCCTTCGGGATTGCGCATCAGATCGGCGTAGCGGGTTCGCCCCGCGAACAGATCCCGCACCACCAGCAACGTCCACTTGTCCCCCACAATATCGAGCAGCGAGGCAATGGGACAGGTGGAGCGATGCGGGGACCCCTCGGGGGCGGGCTTTACGTGGTCTACAGGGTCCATACGGTTGACCATACCAAGGTCGCTTGCAATTCACAATGAACCCGACTATGGTTACTTGCGAAACACAAGCGACTATGGAGCCTGCCCATGTCTATAGGCACACTCGTGGATACCCTGCGCCTGTCCCGCCGCCACGCACCCCCGAGCGCGCTGCGCGATCCCGAAATGCATGTCATTGAGCTGAAAACCGCCCGGCTTCGTTATCTGGACACGGGCGGCAACGGGCAGCCTGTGGTCATGGCGCCGGACCCGCCCAACACCATCGAGCATCACCTGCGCATGGTGGACGAGCTGCGTAAAACCCATCGGGTCATCGTGTTCGACCTGCCTGGTTTCGGCTTCTCATACCCGCGCACGGGCTCGGCGTTCGATCTGGCCGTTCAACGTGACACCCTCGTACAACTGCTCAATAGCCTGCACCTCAAGGACAGCATTCTGGTGTTCAGTTGCCTCGCCTCGTTCGCCGCCCTCGGCGCGGCCAGGCAGCGCCCTGACCGCGTAGCCGGCCTGGTACTGGCACAGGCGCCGTCCTTCCCGGATGCGCTGGACTGGGCGCGGCGCATGGATAACCGGCACATCCTGGGCACACCGGTGCTCGGCCAGCTCATGATGGCCACGCAGGGCCGAAAAATCGCCGATGGCTGGTACCGCGTCGCGTTGCCCAAAGGCAGCGATACCTCGGACTATTTCCGCCCCGCCGAAACCATGCTGCGCCATGGCGGCTGTTATTGCCTGGCGTCGGCCTTCCAGCGCTTCCGGCATGCCGAGCCCGGCCAGTATGTGGGTGCCGAACAGCCGGTCACCGCGTTCTGGGGGCTGGCCGATCGCACCCACCGCCCCTCGAACCCCGAAGGGCTCCGGGAGCACGTCCCTCACGCCGGCATTGTCACCCTCAAGGACTGCGGCCATTTCCCCGATCTCGAGTACAGCCATGAAGTAATCAGGGCCATCCGGGGTGAGCACTGAGAAGCATCCCCTCCGCTATACGATCTGTTACAAAGCAGCGGGCCAGTCACCGCACGGGGCCGGCTGTCTTTTTTGTGAACTGCCTCACAATAACGGCTCGGGCGATCACCGCAAATATGCGAGAATGACCCTCCGCTGCCAGGCCCGGCAGCATTGCGGCAGGGACAGCCCAAGGGGAACCGATGAGCTCCGCAAACCAGGCGTCGACCGCCCACGCCCAGAAAGTCCGCCTCCAGCGCATGTTCTGGGGCTTTGGCAATCAGCTCTGCTCCCTCACCATCGCCGTCATGCTGTTCTGGTTTGGCCTGGTGCCGGGGACGGTGGTGATCGCCTATGTGTTGATGATTGCTGTCATCGACCTCACCTTCGTGGGCCTGGTGGTCAGCCACCTGAACCTGCGCTTGCGCGAGCCAAGCATGACCGCCGCGCAGATCGTAGCCCCGTTGTGGCCCTCCATTTTTCTCATGTTTTTTATCGAGGACCCGCAGGCGCGTACCGCCTTCCTGCTGATGGCCACCGGTGGCCTGCTGTTCGGCATGTTTGCCCTGACCCTGCGCGGGATGATCCAGGTGGGCGCGCTGATTCTGCTCGCCTACCTGATCATGCTCGGCACCCTGGCGATGTGGGCGCCCGAGCGCCTGAACTGGCAGGTGGAGACAGTGATCGTTTTCGCCTATGCCGCAGTATTGTTGATCGTATCGTACCTGGGCAGCTTCATCGCCGGCATGCGCCGCGCCCTGAAAAAGCAGAACGCAGTGTTGCGTGATCTGGCCACGCGCGACCCGCTCACCCGCCTGCCCAACCGGCGCACCGTGCTGGACCAGCTGGCCCAGGAGAAATCGCGCACCGAGCGCCGCCAGCCGGACCAGAATGCCCTGTGCATCAGCATGCTGGACGTCGACAACTTCAAGCGGATTAACGACATCTATGGCCATCACGCGGGCGATGAAGTGCTGGTAAAAATTGGCAGCATGCTCGAGAAAACCATGCGCAAGGGGGATTTCATCGGCCGTTTCGGTGGCGAGGAATTCGTGATCATACTACCGGAGACCACGCCCCATGCCGCCAGCAGTGCGGCCGAACGCATCCGCAAGGCAGTCAGCGAATTGGCTTACAGCGAGCTCCCTGCCGACGAGCGCATTACGGTGTCACAGGGGGTGGCGATCCACAGCCCCGGCGACGAGATCGACGTGACCTTGCGCCGTGCCGACGATGCACTGCGCGCGGCCAAGGCACAGGGGCGCAACCAGGTCGTGGCGGCCCCGGACCCATAGCAGGACAGACGGGCGCCCCGATCTAAAGACCCGCGTGGCCAGCGCGGGCGATCCCGCAGAACAGGCTTTGGCCTCGCCCTGCTTTCCCCGCTCATCCCGACGGATCCGGGCACACCCTGCCGTGAAGCCCGGATCACCCCGTCAAGCCCCGCGTCAATCCGCCCTGGCACGCGTGCTCGGCTCGCCCGTGGGCCCGGCCATTTCCATTGAGCCCGCAATAACCTCCCGCGCGTACCGGTCTAAAGCCCTGCCGGACACACATGCCTGCCTGCCACCCCCCGGGAGAGATACATCATGACCGATCAACAACGCACCGAAATTTCCCTGCTGGCCCTGCGGCTGACCGTGTTCCTGGTCATGTTCATGTGGACCATCGCCAAGTTCGCCGCGCCCGAGGTCCAGGCGGGCATTTTTGAAAGCTATTACGGCATCGGCGGGCTGGATGTGGCGGCCATGTATGTCATCGCCGCGCTGGAGCTGGTCATCATCCTGGCCTTCGTTGCCGGCGCGTTCAAGCGCTACTCATATGGCCTGGTGCTGATTTTTCACGCTGTGTCCACGCTGTCCTCCTATGAGCAATATCTCAACCCGGCCGACGGCGCCAACATGCTCTACTTTGCCGCCTGGCCGATGCTTGGCGCCTGCCTTGCACTCTACCTGATGCGCCACCGGGACAACCTTTTCGCGCTGCACAAGGGATAGACAGGGCGAGGGCTCGCGCGCTACCGATACCGCCGGTTGCGCGCGGCCCTGCCCGAATGCACGCCGACGGCCGCCGGGCCGCACCCGCCCCGGACC
>SLLK01000009.1 GCA_007134115.1 Gammaproteobacteria bacterium
CGATAACTGGCGGCGCTGTCGTGTGTGTTGTGAATTGCGTATCTGAACGACAAGTTTAAATTAGCATCCCTGGTTCTCACCCCTGTTAATTCTTGCGAGATATTGCCGTACAAATTAGTTGACAATTTGCGTAAATAAACACCTCTGTCAGCATTAACAGCAGTTTCACGGCTTAGGGGGCGGGGCTTTATGTTGGTGGCGGGCCACTTGGTCAGGAACCAGTTATCGCCTATGTTGGGGGTAAAGTCGTCAAATTCAAAACGCCATTGCCTCAATGCGCTCTCCTGCCAGCCCTTTTTATACTCCAGCGTCAAATGTTTCGCCCTGGGCAAGGCCATGAAATTACCACCCTCAACATCCCTGACACCGGTAAGGTTGCCGCCCCTCTGTATAATTACCTCGCTCTCTCTGGTAATAGATATATGGCCGGTGCCGCTCGTAAATCGGCGCCCGTATAGTATAGGGTTCTTAAGCTCCTGCAATCGGTAAATGATGGCCCGCCCGTCAATTATTTCTACAACGGCGTTAAATGCGTTCAGTATTATAGTCAGGCTGTCATATACATCAAGGTCGGCGAATCTGAAATGTGAGGCGCCCAGCTGGTTCAGAGGCGACTGATCTACCTCTGACCCCATGCCGTCACCATATATATTTACAAACTCGTCATATTCGGTGAAGCCTATTAATTCAAGGAATTGAAATATATAATCAGATAGGTAGTTGTAACCGTCAATATCCAGATCATTAAACTGTATATTCCGCAACAACCCCAGGCCATCAACGGCGACAATCTGGGCGCTAACCGGGTCCATATCATACGGCTCATTATAAGAATTTGCCAAAACATAACCCTGCCAATATAGTTGCCAATCTTCACCGGGCTGGCGATATTCGATAACAAGCGGAAATTCAAAATCATTGGCAGTAAACAGGGGGGTCAGATTCAGACCATCGACCCAGATATTTAAAACAGCCCGGTGCCCGTTGATAGCTCTATTGAATGGGTCATCTTCCGGGTAGCCCTCCCATATTAACGGGGTGTCGGTAGCTTGCAGCTCAATAGCTGATCTGGCAATATTAAAGCCCGTGACACTAAACTCAACAGCGCCGGCCAGGGCCCTGATGACAATAACGGCCTCTTCTGTGTCTTGTGTTGCTGTCAATTTATAACTATTGGCGCCGGGGCTTAAGACTACCATGTTACTTATCCAGTTACCACCCAACCCCAGGCCAATGGTAGGGGCATCGCCATCAATCAAATTAAAGTTAATATCGATGTCAAATGACTGGCCCGCCGCTACAGTAAACGCCGGCAGAGTAATTATAATATCGTTGGCATCGGCATCACAATAGGTTATATCAATACCGTCTGTGTTTAACTCGGTGGCGCTAATATTAAGCCAGCTATCTGTAAGGGCGTCACCCCAACCCTGTGAGGTTATTCTGCTTCTCCAATCTGTGCCCAGACGGTCGGTAAATTGTGATATGTATCTTGTATCTGCCATCAGGTTGTTGCTCTCTTGTTGTCATTATGCCGCCCCAGGACCAGAGACAAATCTGACCCCTTAGCTGTAAGCTCGCCGGATATTTGCAATTTCGGGCTTTTCAAGGGCTGCATGCTGGCGCCTGAGCTACCGCCGGTAAACATGCCGGTACCAAACATATTCATCAGCCCGCTGGTGCCCATCGTACCAATGGCGGTGCCCGGAAATAACACATGCAGCAGAGTTAACACCGCCGCCCTGGCCGCTACCTCTGCCATCATCGCCCGGAATGATCTTATAAATGCGTCTGAGACTGTCTGCCAGCCGTTTTCTACATTGTGAAACATGTTGGCAAAGGCGTTTTCCAAATGCATTACACCCATTAACTGCATATCGATTGTCTCTTGGAATCCGCTAATTACATCCATTTCCATCTCACCCAACCCCTGAGCCTGTCCTGTGTACACCTGGGCCCTGCCCATCGCCGGCAGCTTCTCGGTTGTATATGCCAGCCCCAACAGCCTATTGCGCTCTGCTATCTTGGCGTTAATGGCCGCTTGTGCGGCGGCTTCATCTTCCAGAGATGAGTTTATGTTGCGGTAATAGCGATCAAACCGCCTGAGATCATTTTCACGCTGTGCCTGTATCTGCCAAATGTCGTTTTCAAGCCCCGCCAACTTCTCCTTATCCTGCACCGTGTCGTGAGTATTATCGGCGATCTGGCGTTCAATATCTAACACCGCTTGCTTATGGGCGGCCTGTTGCCTGGCCAGGGTGTTGGTTAACTCGGTGGCTCTGGTGTGAGCTTCGGCCCTGGTGGTGGCGTCCTCTTGTTGGTCGTTCATTATCCTAATCAACTCGGCCCGCTCGGTTTCCATCTGCGCCCAGTCGGTTGATAACTCTACGCCTTTAAGTTGCAGGCGGGTCTGTTCTTCATATAGCCCGGCCATCTGCTCAATCCAGTTAACACCTTGCTCTGAATAACGGCTCATATTCTCGGCCATCCATGCGGCATCTTGCCTTATGTCTCTGCCCTGGGCGATCAAATCCATGTCACCAGTCAGCACACCCCTTATTTGTGTGCGGCGGCCTAACCATCGCTGGCCTCTTATGTTGCGCCGCTCATCTCTCATTGTTTGAATGGCCTCTATTCTACCGGCAGCGCCGCCATGTTCAAGGCGTTGAACGGTTGTCATATAGCCCTTAAGGTCATTTTCAGCCTGGCGCCAGGCCATACCAATGGCGCCGATGGCGGCAGAAAAAGCAGCAACAGGGCCGGCGGCAGAGGTAATGGCGCTGACAAAGCCACCCATCTGGCCGGTGGCACTGCCAATGCTCCGGCTTACATCTCTTACCGCCTGGTTTGTCTGGTTAAACCCCTGGCGGCCCCTGTCGGTAGCTCGGCGGGTTCTGTTAGCCAGTTGCTCTGTCGCTCTCTTGGCATCTTCGGCGGCAGA
>SLLK01000220.1 GCA_007134115.1 Gammaproteobacteria bacterium
ACAGGATATAGTACATATCGGGAGCTGGCAATAACACCCCGATAGCATCCCGGAGTCTGCGCAACCGGGGTCAGGCCTGGCCTGCGGGTCGGCTATGAAGACCCGGCGTTCGTCCGGTGCCTGTTCAAGCGGTAGACACGGATAATGCACAGGGAGTACCACCACAAGTTCCAGATTCCCGAAAGCTTCAACGCCGGAACCGGTAACCAGTATATTGATGACAATGATGTCCGGGCGCAGGAGACGGGGTTGCGATGGGAACACAACGGGATCGATTGCTGCAGGACGCGCGTGATCTGCTGGGCAGGCTGGAAGATGCGCCGCCGGGGTCGGAAGAACACCAGGCGAGTTTGTCGCTGGACACCTTCATTCAAACCATCGAAGCGCGGCCGGATGAGGCTGGTTTGCACCAGGCTGCCCGCTTACTGGGGCATTTTGTTGTTGATCAGGGTGACTGGAGTGGCGATTACATCAGGGAGATGACGGAGTTGCTTGCGCGTGCGGACTGGCTGTGTGAGGGGGTCAAGCGCAAATAACGCATTTCCCCGGCAGGGCTGAGTATTCCGGGTTTCCACGCTGATGCGCTGCCCCCGGGGTTGTGACCGGGGGCAGCGTATTTGTGGCCGGGTCAGTCGAGCCGCACCACATGTCCATCCCGCGGGTTGATGTTGCCCGCGCAGAGGGTTTTGATGAGTTCCCGTGTGGCTTCAAGGCCGGCGTGTTCGCGTACCTGCAGCCAGGGAGTTTCGTCTTCCTGCACACGACGGATGAAGGCGAGCTGCGCTTCGTTGAAGCGGCGGGTGACTTCCGCCGGGCCCCAGTCGGCGTTGCGCTTGCGGATCTGGTCGGGCGCGAAATAGCTTTCCGGGGCGGGGCCGGGCAGGGTCTGTTCCACGGTGCTGACGTGGTCATGCGAGTGGGCCGAGCCGGCGTAGCAGTCGTGCACCAGGGTGTTGCGGAAATGTTCGTGAATGCGCTGGCGCAGGGGATTGTTGCCGGAAAAGTCGACGTACAGCGTGGGCACGGACGGGTCCAGCGACTCCACCGCGTCGTATTCAACGGTTTGGGCATAGCAGCCCAGGCTTTGCACAAAATCCCGGTTGGCCGGCGAGGTCAGGCCGACCAGCTTGATTGCCGGGCTTTCCTGCAGGCAGAACGCGGTGCCGTAGGCGGTTTTGCTGGATGCACTGGAGAATACAATCTGTCTGGCGCCGAAGTAGTCGTTGTCTTCCAGGAAATCGGCGAGCATGAATGAGGTGATGAACAGCGGGCGCAGCAGCATCTGGTAATTTTCATCTTCGGCGCGATATGCGTCATCGGTGCTGGTGCGCTGGTACTGGTTGTAGGCGGAGACCAGTTCCAGCCGGTGCGGCGTACCGTCGTAGAAGCCACGTTGTGATATGCGAACCGGCTGCATCACCAGATGACTGGCGATGGGCCAGAAGCCGTAGAAACGTTCACCGGGTTCGAGCCCTTCCACGGTGGAGTGCACCAGTTCGGCGAAGCCCCATGCGGGCATGTGCCCCCAGCCGTCTTCGCCGGTGGGATAGAAGCTCCAGTAGCGCAGGTGCGGCGTGTCGCCGAACGCGGCATAGGTGATATTGTTGGTGGTCACGGCGAGCCGGTGAATCCGGAACAGCGCCTCGCCCGGCTGTAATTCCGGCAGCGGGGCACGCACAATGCGGGTGTGATCCAGCGCGGATTTGTCTGTCTGTAATTGGCTCAGCTCGGTCATCTGTGCTTCCTTTGGGAACGGGCGAAAACGAGGCCATCACTTTATCAGGGGAACTCCCGGAGAGGGTTCGGAAAACCATGCCCGAAAAAACAGGACCAGGCGAACCCAGACACAAACCGCTGAAACGGCCCACCCAGGCGCGGGCAAAGTTCACCGTCCAGGCCATTTACGAGGCATTTGTTCGGATTTGGCAACGCGATGGCTGGGAGCGGCTGACCACCCGTGCCGTGGCGCTGGAGGCGGGGGTCGCCGTGGGCACTTTCTATGATTATTTCCCGAGCAAGACCGCGTTGTATTCCGGGTATGTGCGCCACTGCATTGAATCCCTGGTGCAGGCAGTGGACGAGCAGGCAGTACAACCCGGCGACCTTGGCTGGCAGCAGCGGATTCATCGGCTGGTGCGGCTGGTCTGCGGCGTGGATCGCTCGGTCAACGCCTGGTTTCATCACGATATGCTGGCGCTTGAGCCCGGAATCGCCGAGCCCAAACACCAGCGACGTGCTTATGATGAGCTGGCCGCGATGTGGCAGCGGGTGTTCGATGCCTGCACCGATCTGCCTCAACAACCCTCACCTGGCACCATAGAGGCGTTGCATCTGGCCGTCTGGGGTGGCCGCCGTTACGCCATGCTGGTGCAACTCGATCATGATCGTATGCAGGCGTGGGCCGGGGAAGTGGAGCAACTGTGCCATGCGGTGATTCAACGCACGTCCGCCCGATAAAGAGGAGCGATTTGATGTCCGACAACATTCTTTACGGTATTCCCCGTTCTCTTTACACCGGTGTGGCACGTTGCTATACGCGAACCTGGGGGCGGTGGATGGTTGTGCCAGTGATTGGCGGAGCTTCCGGAAGGCGTTTCGCATGTTAGTATATGCTCGCCGGGAAAGGCGCGATAAGTAAAATACGCGCCGGGCTTCAGGGAATTCAGGGAACAGGCGTCACCGGACAGTGACCGCCACGAACAGGGACAGGGAGACAGTAATGTACTCGCGCATTCCTCTTTATCGTCGTTTATCCGGGGTTTTTTTCGGCACCGCGCTGCTTATCGGTTGTGGCGGTGGTGGCGATGGTGGTCAATCCCCTCTCGACGTGAACGAACCCGCCTTGTCTCCTGCGGCGCTCGGCACCGAGCAGGACGTCTTGCTGAGTCTGGCGCTGCTGGAGATTGTGACGGAAGAGGCGCTGCTGGGA
>SLLK01000202.1 GCA_007134115.1 Gammaproteobacteria bacterium
TCGGTGCTATCGATCAAATACGCCCGGACCTGATTCACACTGCCGGCATCCTGCAAAGCTACGTACAACTCTTCGCCATCAGGAGCCATGGCCAGGCCAGTAGGCTCCTGATTGGTGACGCCCTCGTTCCCGGCGTACTCCAGTGCGCCGGTTTGCGAGTCGATTGTCAATGCATGGATGTCACGGCCGTCCGGATCACTGATGTAGATGGCATCACCGTCGGGATGAACCACCATATCGTGCACACTATTCGCTTCATCCCCTAAATACAGATATCCCAGATGCCGCGGATCGCCGGACTCGTCATCAATCAGATACCACGAAACCGACGGATCGCCTTCGTTCAACACATAGGCGAAACGTGGCTCAAACGTGCTGATCGGGTCGCCGTCATCACCGCCGCCGCCACCGCAGGCGGCCAGCCCCCCGGCCAGCGCGATTGGCGCAATGGCCGTCAATGGATTACGTACGTTCATATAACCTCCCCGGATTTGTTCGGGTTGGCGCTTTCCGTGCGGAAAAGTTTGCCGGTCCTCCCTGTCACGACACCTATGGCAACAGATCAGGCCGGGTCCTGTATGTGAACTGTTTCACACCAGCCGGTTGAATCTGCTGCTGGCGACCGTAACCCGACCTGTCTTACATTGGCCTTACAGCAACCGGGGAAGGTGCATGCGTATGGAAGAGCCAGTCGAAGTTTGTCCGTGGTGCGGCGATGATCCGCTATACCGCCGCTATCACGACGAGGAGTGGGGTGTGCCGCTGCATGATGACCAGCGGTTGTTCGAGTTTCTGATTCTGGAAGGCGCGCAGGCGGGTCTGGCGTGGATTACGATTTTGCGCAAACGGGAGCGTTACCGGCAGGTGTATGACGGCTTCGATCCGCAGCGGGTGGCGCGTTATGACGATCACAAGCAACTGGTGCTGCTGGCAGATGCGGGAATTGTGCGAAACCGGTTGAAGGTGGACGCCAGTATCACCAATGCCCGCGCCTTTCTCGCCCTGCAGGAAGCCCATGGCAGTTTTGATGCCTGGCTATGGGATTTCGTGGATGGCGCCCCGATCATCAATCACTTCAGCAGCATGAAAGAGGTGCCGGTTTCCACGCCGCTGGCGGAAAAACTCAGCCGCGAACTGAAAAAACGCGGATTCCGCTTTGTGGGCCCCACTATTGTCTATGCTTTTATGCAGGCAACCGGCATGGTGAATGATCACATGGTGTGGTGTCCGCGCCATGCCGAGTGTGCGGGGCTGGCAGGGAAACAAGGACCATGAAGGCAGCGCACCTGATTGGCGGAGTAGCAGTGGCAGTCGGCCTTTTGATGGCCCGGGCGGGCTGGGCGGATGTGGCTTGTGACGCGGACCCCCTGCCCGAGCCGGACAGCGCCTACCGTGAATACATTGCCGAAGTGCATCGCGAACTGGGTATTCCGGAGGACTATGCGGCGCGCACCGGCATGCGCCTGCAACGGGACAATCGCGATTATCTGGAGAAGGCCTGGCCGACGCAGGGCGGGCAGGGTTTTCGCCTGACGCCCGAAGCCAATCAGGCCTGGCTGCGTATGCGCGCGGATGCCGGTCAGGACGGGATTGAATTGATTCTGCTTTCGGCCTACCGCAGCGTGTTTACCCAGAAGCGCATTATTCAGGGGCATCTGGATAACGACCGCGAGATCAGCGATATCCTGCGCCTGAATGCCGCGCCGGGGCACAGCGAGCACCACACCGGCGACGCCATGGATTTGAATACCCCCGGTGTGGACCCTCTGGATCCGGCGTTTGCCGACACGCCGGCCTATGCCTGGTTACGCGAGAATGCCTGGCGCTATTGTTTCGAGCTGTCTTACCCGCCGGGTAATGAACACGGCGTGGCGTTTGAACCGTGGCACTGGCGCTTCATACGCAGCGACTAGCGTGGCATTGCCGGGCTCGCGCCCCGGCCCGCAGGCCGGGGACGCGTCCGGCTTCATTCGCTGAATACTTCCTGCAGGAAGGTTTCCAGCCGTTGCCAGGAGTCGGCGTCGGCCTCGGCATCATAGGCCAGCGGCAGCTCGAAGCGCTCGCCGTACTCATCCGCGGACGGATTGGTGAAGCCGTGGGTGACGCCGCCGTAGCTGACAATTTCAAAATCAGCGCCGGCCGTTTCCATCTGGGTGCGGAAGGTCTCGATCTCGTCCTCCGGCACCATCGGGTCTTCCGCGCCGGTGAGCACCAGAATACGGCTGACGATGTCGTCGGCGGGGTCGCCATCGGTGGGCAGCATGCCGTGGAAGCTGGCTACACCGGCCAGGTCGGCGCCTTCGCGGGCCATCGACAGGACCACGTTGCCGCCGAAACAGTAACCGATGGCGGCGATGCGGCCGTCGTCGACCAGCTCGCGTTCACGCAGGGCATCCAGTGCGGCTTCGAAACGCCCGCGGCGTGCGTCTACATCCTCCAGCACCGCGCTCATCATCTCGCCGGCGCGCTCGGGGTGATCCGCCTGTTCGCCGTCCCCGTACATGTCCAGGGCAAAGCCTGCGTAACCCAGCCGCGCCAGATCGCGCGCCCGTTGACGGGCATACGCGTTATGGCCCCACCACTCGTGTACCACCAGGACACCGGGCACCGGATTGTCGATATCGGCCGGGTGAGCCAGGTAGCCGATAAAGGTTTCACCTTCCCAGGTGTAGGTGAATGTCTCGCTATGGACGTCGGGCGCCGAATCCCGCGCGCAACCCGCGAGCAGGACCAGGGCAAGAGAAAAAGCTGTGATCAGTCGCATGTCAGCCTCCTTGAGCGACAGTAAAATACATCAGGGTGTGCAGTCCCGCCGCGTCCAGGGTAAGGGCGCAAGGGAACCCGGATAGCCCGGATGCGGTCTGCAACAGCATTATCATGACATAGCACCCGGGCGAGGGGGGAAGTCTGTTGGCAGGGTATGGCA
>SLLK01000184.1 GCA_007134115.1 Gammaproteobacteria bacterium
GAACGCGAATCCGAAGAAGGCAGCGTGCCGGAAGACTTCGATCCGCTGGAAATGGACCGCTATACACGGGTGCAGCAATTGTCCCGGGCCCTGGTCGAAAGTGTGTCTGACCTTGGCAGTGTGCGCGAGCTGATTGACGAACTGCGCCGCGAGTCGGAAACACTGCTGCTACAGCAGTCCCGGGTGACGACCGAGCTGCAGGAATCACTGATGCGCACGCGCATGGTGCCGTTCTCCATTCAGGCCGCCCGTATGCGCCGCCTGGTCCGCCAGACCAGCGAAGAACTCGACAAGCCGGCGCGCCTTGTCATCGAAGGTGATGACGCCGAGCTGGATCGTTCGGTGCTGGAGCGCATGTTGCCGCCGCTGGAGCACATGCTGCGCAACGCCGTGGCGCATGCGCTGGAACCCGCCGCCGAGCGCAAGCGCGCGGGCAAGCCGGCAGAGGGTGAAATTCGCCTGACGCTGCGCCGCGAAGGCTCCCAGGTTGTGATTGAAGTCAGCGATGACGGCGCCGGTCTGGATCTCGAGGCAATCCGTCGCAAGGCCATAGAGCGTGGCCTCACGCGGCAGGGCGTGAAGCTCTCCGACGCAGACATTATGCAGTTCATCCTCGAGCCGGGCTTCAGTACCGCCGAGACCATCACGCAGGTATCCGGCCGCGGCGTGGGTATGGATGTGGTGGACGCCGAGATCAAACAGCTTGGCGGTACGCTGACCATAGAATCCGACCCGGGCAAGGGCTCGCGCTTTACCGTGCGCCTGCCGTTCACCCTGGCGATCAGTCAGGCGCTGCTGGTGCAGGTGGGGAGCGAAACCTATTCCGTGCCACTGGGCGGTATCGAAGGGGTGGTGCGTTTGCACGCCGACGAGGCCCAGGCCTACCTGACCGGCGAACGCACCCGCTATGAGTACGGTGGCGACTACTTCGAGGTGCAGATGCTCGCTTCGCTGCTGGGCCTGGAAGTCACCACGGAGGTGGAAAAGGGGCAGACCCTGCCCCTGTTGCTGGTGCGTTCCGGTGAGTATCTGACGGCACTGGCGGTGGATCGCATCGTCGGTAGCCGGGAAATGGTGGTCAAATCCGCCGGGCCCCAAATCAGTGGTATCCGCGGTATCGCCGGCGCCACCATCCTCGGCGACGGTAGCGTGGTGATCATTCTTGATCCCGGTGCGCTGGTGCGCAGCAGCGCGCTGGCACGGCGCAGTCGTGAAGCCGAGGCCACCCAAACCGGCGCCGAGCCGGTGGCACCCAAGCCGGAGCGGGTGGCGGCCCCGGCTCAGGCCGAGGAGGACCGCCCGCTGTCGGTGATGGTGGTCGATGACTCCATCACCGTGCGCCGCGTGACCACGCGTTTGCTCGAGCGCCAGGGCATGCGGGTGAGCACGGCCAAGGACGGGGTGGATGCGGTGGCCCTGCTGCAGGAAGGGTTGCCCGACGTGATGCTGCTGGATATAGAAATGCCGCGCATGGACGGGTTTGAGGTGGCCACGCACATGCGTAACGACGAAGCCCTGCGGGACGTGCGCATTATCATGATCACATCACGCGTGGGCGAGAAGCATCGCCAGCGCGCGCTGGATATCGGCGTGGATGAGTACCTGGGCAAGCCCTACCAGGAGAACGAACTGATTGCCACCATCCATGAGGTGGTGGGGCGTCGTGGCCAGGCGGCGGATACCGAATAGACAGCGCTGTCGGCGGGATCAGAAATGATGCTGGCTGGTGTGCCGACTGCCGACCCTTTCACGCGGAGAACGACCCATGGCGACTGAAGAACTCTATGCCCTGCTGCTGCCGCTGGAAGGCACGCGCTTGCTGCTGCCCAACGCGGTGATCGCCGAGGTCGTGAGTTATACCCCGCCACAGCCCGCCGGCGGTGATCGTGAGTGGTTTCTGGGTGAGGTGCACTGGCAGGGGCAGCAGGTGCCTCTGGTCAGCTTTGAGGCATTGTGCGGCCGGGCTGTGCCGGCGGTGACGCCGCGCGCGCGGGTCGCCATACTCTATGCCATTACCGGCGCGACGGATGATAACTACATCGGTATTGTGACCGAGGGCCACCCCCATCTGGTCCGGCTGCAGCGCGATATTCTGGTCCACGAGCGCAGTGACAAAGACCCCGATTCGCCCATCCTGTCGCGGGTTCGCATTGCCAACGCCGAAGCCCTGATCCCCAACGTGGAAATGATCGAAAACGCGGTGGCGCGGCAACGCGCGGTGACGACTGCCGGTTCGGAAGCCTGAGCACCGGCGCTGGCGAGGCTGCGTTCAGACAAAATCACCCCACACAGTTTGCACCGCGGCCAGTGCTGCCACTGCGGCGGTTTCCGTGCGCAGTATGCGGGGGCCCAGACCGATGCCGGTAAACCCGTGGCTGCGCGCCAGCGCCAGTTCGCTATCGCTCAGCCCGCCCTCCGGGCCGACCAGCAAGGCAATATCCCGAGCCGCCGGCAACTCGCCCAGCCTTTGCCCGCCCGCCGGGTCCAGGACCAGGCGGCACGCCGCCCGGGTCACCGCCAGCGTTTCGTTCAGCGGAATGGCGTCGTTATCCCAATGGATGAGGAGCAGGTCAATGTAGTCTGTCTGCAACGAGTCCAGACTCCGCTGGAAAGATTGTTTCACCCCGTCGTGATCCAGCTGTTCCCACCAGACTTTGGTCGTGATAAAGAGTTCGTCCCGGGGAATTCCCGACGCAGCCACCACTGCGCCGACATCGGCTTCGTTGCCATAGGCCTGCGCCGTGTCGATGTGGCGATAGCCGATTTCAAGTGCTTCCGCTACGCTGCGGCGTGCTTCTTCGTCCTTGAGCTGGTAGGTCCCGAAACCCAAGGCGGGGATGCGAGCACCGTGTGCTTCGCGATACAGCATGTCCTGTCGGTTTGTGCGATGCATGATCCTATCCTTTCCGATGTA
>SLLK01000100.1 GCA_007134115.1 Gammaproteobacteria bacterium
CGGCTGTTGACCCGGAGGATGTGGCGGCAAGAGGTCAATCCATCTATTTGTCCAATTGTGCAAGCTGTCATGGCACTCCCGGAGGACGTCAGCCCACCCAGTTTCCCTCCCTGGAAGATGCGGAATCAAGATTCACCGAATCCCAAATAATGGAAGTCCTGGAAACCGGGCAGGGAGCCATGCCGCCTTTTCCTTATCTGTCTGAAGATGAAAAGGAAGCCATCATAGCATATTTGTTCAATGTGGATGAGGAAGGGAATTTAAATGATGCCTCTGGAGAGAGTGAAGGGGATTACACCTATCGATATGATGTCGATACCGCCTACCAGCTGTTTCTGGACGAGGATGGATATTTTGCAACAGAACCTCCCTGGGGATCGCTGAATGCAATCAACCTGAATACGGGTGAGCTTGTCTGGAAAGTACCGCTGGGTGAGTACGAAGAGTTGACCGAACAGGGAATTCCGGTTACCGGAACCCAGAATCTCGGCGGATCCATTGTTACTGCCGGAGGTTTGGTATTTATTGCCGCCACCAGGGATGAGAAGTTTCGGGCCTTTGACAAAGAAACCGGTGAAATACTCTGGGAATATCAGTTGCCGGCCGGCGGACATGCTTCCCCATCGACCTATGAAATAGATGGCAAACAATACGTCGTCATTGCAGCTGCAGGGGGAACCAGGGTCGGTACTACTAAAGGAGACGCTTTTGTGGCATTCTCACTTCCCGAAAGATAATAACAGTTTAAAATTCAATCTTAACTTGTCACTGAATTATTGGAAATTTACCCCGAATGTGTATGGGCAAAGAAATTTTTAATAACTCATATGGTGGCAAGTAGTAAAACAGAAAACAACTTCAGGTATAAACGATGAAAAACATTTTGATTTCAACTGGTATTCTCATTATAACTGCCGGCCTGGTTTTGGAAACGGCTGCCCAGGATCGGGATACGGTGGTTGTTCGTTTTCATGATACCGGCGAGCTGTTAAATAACCCCGGTAAAGGATTTATGACGTTTCAGCGATTCAACGGGGATGAATTAAATCCGCCGCCCGGATGGACGGAAGGTTTTCCAATCGAGTATCAGGATTTTGACGGCAACCTGGAGAATGAGAATCATCCGCAAACCACGATTGCATATCACCGGGTTTACTGGAGGTATGTGGAGCCTGAAAAGCAGGAATACAACTGGGATCTGATTGATAAAGCCCTGGAAACAGCCCGGGAACGTGGACAAAGGCTGATGCTGCGTATTCCCGCTCATGGGTCGGGAACGGATGTCAGAAGGGATGTACCCGACTGGTACCGCGACATGGTGGGAGACCGAAGGGAGTGGGAACACGACAGCCCGGTCAACGCCTGGCTGGTGAATCCGGAAGATCCGCGTTATGTGGAATATTACGGAGGAATGATCCGGGCACTCGGGGAACGCTATGACGGTCATCCCGATCTGGAAAGTGTTGATTTGGCTCTGGTGGGAGCCTGGGGAGAGGGAGCCGGCTCGGCATTGTTAAGCCAGGAAACCAGGGAAGGACTGGTCAACTCCTACACCGATGTTTTCAAAAAAACACCGCTTAAAATGCTGCTGACCGATAAGAAGACCAATGCATATGGATTATCTCAGGCCAATGTCGGCTATCGTTTTGATTGCCTGGGTGATATCGGCTTCTGGGCGGAAGATCAGGATGGCTGGTCACATATGTATGATTATTATCCCCAGCAGCTTATTGAAACCGGCATGCAGGATGCCTGGAAAAAGGGCCCGGTTTCCCTGGAAATCTGCTACACGTTTACAAACTGGAAGCGGCTCGGCGGCTTTGGCCTGGAAGAGGTTCAATATATCTTCGATCAGGCTCTCAAATGGCGGATATCGTCGTTCAACGCCAAATCCTCCCCGGTACTGGAGGAGTGGGAAGAACTTGTTGATGAGTGGATCAAACAGATGGGATACCGGTTTGTGCTTCGTCGTTTTTCCTTCCCCCGGGAAGTAACCCCAAGCGGAAAACTTGATTTCACTTCCTGGTGGGAAAACAAAGGCGTAGCCCCGATCTACCGGCAATACCCCCTGGCAATACGTCTGCACAATGGAGATGCAAGTAGGATTCTTCTGACCGGGGTGGATATCCGGGAGTGGATGCCGGGCGATAACCTCTACAATGATGCAGTGTATCTGCCTCACGATTTGCCGCCCGGGGAGTATCAATTGGAATTAGCTCTCGTAGAGCCCATTTATGAATTGGGAAAAGAACCAAAACCGGCAGTCAAACTGGCCATTGACAGTATTACCGGTGATGGATGGTACAGCCTCGGCAAAATAATCGTAAAAGAACGTTGATCATGCGAAAAATAGTAATGTTTGGGTTTCTTGTAATTGTTTGTGGTGGACTAATAATAACCGGATGCAATACATCAGCTCCGGGCGCGGATGAGATCCCGCTGGGCCAGGGGATTGCATGGCTGTACCCGGGCGATGAAGGAATTGAAAACCATCCGGCCGTTGTGTTTGCCGAGAACTTTGAAACCGGCGACCTCGACGAGCTTGAAGCAATATGGGGGCATATGAGCAACAGGGATGGGAAGGTGATGTCGTTCAGCAGCGATGTACCGGGAGGATCTGCCGGTTCACGTTCCCTTCAGATGACAGCAACGAGAGGGGAAAACGCAGGAGGGGAACTCTACAAGACATTTGACCCGGGGTGGGATGAGATCTACCTGCGGTTTTACACCAAATTCGCTGAAGATCATGGGAACCACCATCATTTTGTTGCTTTGCGTGGATTTGCAGATCCCTTGCCTTACCCCATGGGCGGCGCCGGCCAGCGGGCAGAAAATCACTTCAGTGTTACCATAGAACCGAATATCAATGAGATCAATAAACCTGAAACCATCCGCCACAATCCACCC
>SLLK01000231.1 GCA_007134115.1 Gammaproteobacteria bacterium
ACCCGATGCAATACCGCGAACTTGGCCGAACCGGCCTCAAAGTCAGCAGAATCTGTCTGGGCACCATGACGTGGGGCGAACAGAACAGCGAGCAGGACGCCCACGAGCAGCTCGACCGGGCCGTGGCAGCCGGCGTCAATTTCATTGATACAGCAGAGATGTATCCGGTCCCCCCGCGCGCCAAAACCCAGGGCCGCACGGAAGAGCACCTGGGCTCATGGCTGGCCAAACGCGGTCGCCGCGACGACCTGGTCATCGCCACCAAGGTTTCCGGCCCCTCCGAGATGGAATGGATTCGTCCGGATCACCGGCTCGACCGCGCCAACATAGAACGGGCGGTCGAGGCCAGCCTCAAGCGCCTGCAAACCGACTATATCGACCTCTACCAGGTCCATTGGCCCAACAGGCGCACCAATTTCTTTGGCCGCCTGGGCTACAGCCACAAGCCCGGCCCGGACGAAGTGCCCATCGAGGAAACCCTGGGCGCCCTCGGCGACCTGGTCAAACAGGGCAAGATCCGTCATGTGGGCGTGTCCAACGAAACACCGTGGGGCGTCATGCGGTACCTGGCGCTGGCGGACAAGGCAGGATTGCCGCGCATTGTCAGCATCCAGAATCCCTACAACCTGCTTAATCGCACGTTTGAAATCGGGCTCGCCGAAGTGGCCCACCGCGAGGATGTGGGACTGCTGGCCTATTCGCCCATGGCCTTTGGCGCCCTGAGCGGCAAGTATCTGGACGGGCAACGCCCCGCCGGCGCCCGCATGACCCTGTTCGACCGTTTTGTGCGCTACACCACGCCACGTGGCGAGGCCGCCACCGCGCAATACGTGGACATCGCCCGCCGCCACCAGCTCGATCCCGCACAGATGGCGCTGGCCTGGGTGAACAGCCGGCCGTTCCTGACCGCCAACATCATCGGCGCAACCAGCATGCAGCAACTCGAGGACAATCTGGCCAGCGAGGCGTTGACGCTTTCGGACGAGGTCATCAAGGACATCGAGGCAATCCATGCCGACAACCCCAACCCCTGCCCCTGAACACCGCGAGGCCACCCTCAGACAGCCCGGCTAACTGCGTTACGTTAGTCGGGCTTTTTTTGCCGCTCCATACTTGCTTGTTGGCCAATACCGGCTATAACTAGTAGGGAGGAGTGCAGTTTCCCCACCTGCTTTCCCACCAGAAGGGTCCGGCACAGGACCCGCGGCTTGCCACCGATCTGGCGGCAGGAGGTGCGCGATGAACGAGGGTGCGCCCAGGGCACTGCCGGGCGACTGGTTCCAGCTTACGACGGGTGAGCAATTCGAGGTTGTGGCCGTGGACGAAGACGGCGGCACCCTGGAAATCCAGTACTTCGACGGCGCCGTGGAAGAAATCGAGGAAGACATCTGGGACGAGTTGGTACCCCAACCCATCGCGCCTCCCGAAGACTGGTCGGGTTCACTGGACATGCCACCGGAGGACATCCCGGCCGACCCGGAAGCCGGCAACGAAGACTGGGTCAATTTCATTGACCGCATGGATCGCTAGGGAAGCGCTGATCGCTACTCCGGTTTCTTTGCGCCGCTGGCGGCGCGCTGGCCGGACGCCTTCGCGGGTTTGGCGTCCGCTCTTGGCGCCGCCTGGGCGCGCGCCTGTACTACGCGCTGTTCCAGCCACAGGGGCAGGAAAATCACCAGGTCGTAGAGTGTCACCAGCAACCGCGCCACCCCCAACAGCAGGTGGCCCAACAGGCGCAACAGGGTCTGCAAACCGCGGGCAACCGCTTCGGCCACATGACCCAGCACCAGGCGTCCGGCGGTCAGCAGGGCTTCCAGCGCAATCGGCGCCAGCGCCAGCGCCAGGGGCAACACAAAGGCCAGGATCATCAACGAAGTGACCGGGCCCTCGCCGTTATCCGCAGCACCTTCACCGTTCGCCTCGGCCATGCCGGACATCACCGGCTCCCCTTGCACCACGGTCATGGCCGCCGCCATGACGGCCAGGCCCAGCAACACCAGCACACTGAAACCCGCCGTTTTAAGACGCACGTTTTGCTCCAGCGCGCCGATCGAATCCAGCAGCCGGGTAAACCGCAGTGATTCCAGTAATAGCAAACTCATGCCCAGCTGCAACGCAACCACCAGCACCGCCGCCACGCGATCAACCCCCAGCGCGCCCATGCGGGCCTGTGGATCAATCACGGCGCCCATGGCGCTGGTCACCAGGGAAAGGTTGACCGCCACCCCGGCCACCACCACGCCGGTAAGCACCAGCGAGACCAGAAAACGGTTCAGATAAGTGGCGCGCAGTCTGTCCACCGCCCGCACCGAGCTTTGCGTCATCGCCTGATACCGTTCCATTTGCCGATCAATACCCGCAGCGCGTTCCCTGATGTCATCCAGGCGCCCTTCAAAGCGGTCGAGCATGCCCGTCAGCTTGCGCCACATGGGCATGGTGCGGCCCAGAAAGGCGTGCCGCAGGCCGGCGGCACGGCGATACTCGCGCATCGCCTTTTCCTGCGAACGTTCCAGCGAGCGCCGTATATCCTCCAGCACACCCGCCACCGCCGGCTCGCTGGAAGACTGCAGGCTGGCCACCGCTTCGATGGCGCGCACCCAGCCGGCCAGTTCCGGCGTCGCAATCTCGGCGCCCTTGCGGTAGTCACGCTCCATGTCGTCGATCAGTTGCAGCAGACGACGATGCAGCTCCGGATAGGGTTCGAGATCGCGCCGTACCGCTTTCTCGATACGCCGAAACTCCTCACTCATCGCACGCTCGCCGGCATCGCGCCCGGCTGCCAGCAAGCGTTCACGGTTACGCTCGGCCATGCGGTGGGCCGACGCACCGGCAGCTGCGGCCAGCATGCGACAGGCCGTGCGCAGGCTGTGGCCGCCGCTGTAAAACAG
>SLLK01000114.1 GCA_007134115.1 Gammaproteobacteria bacterium
AACAAGGGCGGTAAGGACCACCATTGCACCATGGAGGCCAGACCGCGCAACCTTGATCCGGTGGCGGCCGAGGGCGTGGCGGAAGATGCCTACGGTTCGGTGACCAGCGCGGCGAGCAAGCTGGAAAGCGTTCTGGGCTCGCGCTTCGGCAAGCTTGACCGTCACCGCGTCTGACAACGGCCCGGTTACGGCAATGGGTGAGATGGAGATTGACGCGCGGTTGCGCGCGGACACCCACTTCATGGGTGAGCTGCAGAGCGGCGTATTGCTGTTGCATCGCAACGCCACCCTCCCATGGTTCATCCTGGTGCCGCGCACCACGGCGAGTGAGTTGCACGAGGTAGAGGAACCCCTGCGCAGCCGGATTACGGCGGATACCGACGCCGTGGCCGCCTTCCTGTGCGAGGCGCTGGAAGTGGACAAGGTCAATGTGGCGGCGATTGGCAACATCGTGTCCCAACTGCATGTGCATATTATCGGCCGGCGCCGCGACGACCCCTGCTGGCCCGGGGTGGTGTGGGGCCGCCTGCCCGATGGTCCCGCCTATACGGAACAGGATCTCGGCGCGCTGGCCGCGGCCATGGAGGGCGCATGAGCGGGGCTCGTATCGTGCCCGGGGCCGGGCGCCCCGAAACCTGGACCGCCGAGCAGTGCCATATCGCCGAATGGTGGAATGACCCCGGCGACGAGGCGCTGTCCGTGGCGCGTGCGCGGGTGGAGAAGGGCGTTACAACCCGCCTGCATCGGCTGCACGGGATCAGTGAACGCTACATCATCCTGGAAGGCCGTGGCCGGGTGCGGGTGGGCAGCCAGACCATCGATACCGTGCGGCCCGGTGATGTGGTGTATATCCCGCCGCTGGCCGCCCAGCAAATCACCAATATCGGCAGTTCGGATCTGGTCTTTCTGGCCGTGTGCACGCCGCGTTTTACGCCCGACGCGTACGAGGATATTGATGTGGATGAGGGGTAAAGCTGCAGGTTTCGGGGTTTCGGGTGAAGGGCTTGTGAACTGCGTCACACAAGACAGCTGATGGCGTGTCAGGATGGTGGTTGCTGGCGTATGGTGAAGTCAGCACAGACTGCCCGGCCCTGGGCGGCCGCAAGGAAACAGGATGCCGATTGGCCTTACTTTGATGCCTCGCAGGTTGAGTCCATGGCTGCTGCTTGTGGCGTGTATATGGCTGTATCCGGGGGGCGCGATCGGCGCTGGCGAACCGCTGGTGCTGGAGGGCAACGGGCCGGTCAAGGTGGGCCCCTACCTGCATTACGTGCACGATGCAGAAGATGCACTCGACGCCGGCGCGGTTCTGGCCATGGGCAGGGCCGGTGAACTAAACCCCGAACATTCCATATCACCCCATTACGGTTACTCGGACGGCGCTGTATGGCTGTATGCGCGGCTGGAGGCGACGTCCGGTGCAGCGGGCGACTGGTTGTTTACACTCGATCACACCCTGCTGCGGGAAATCGATGTCCTGGTCCTTGCGGATAATGCGGAGGTCGCCGCCTTTCGCGGCGGACACGCCGTGCCGGCCGACGAGTGGCCGGTGTCTCACCGGGTATTCGCCTTTCCCCTGACCTTGCCGCCGGATACCGGGCTGGAGCTGGTGATCCGTATAGCCGGGGGGAGTTCGCTGCAGGCGCCGCTCACAGCGTGGGAATATGCCGCGTTTCTGCAGCATCGCAGTACCGCTAATTTCTGGTTTGGCGCCACCTACGGTCTGATCATTGCCCTGTTGTTGTACAACCTGCTGTTGTATCTGGGGCTGCGCGATATCAACTATCTGTTGTATGTGATCTACGTCGGCTCGCTGCTCCTGGCGCTGCTGGTGGTGCACGGTTTTGCCTTCCAGTTGATATGGCCCAGGGCGACCGGCTGGGCTCATGTGGCAGCGCCCGTGGTAGGCGCCCTGGGGCATATTGCGGTGCTGGTGTTCGCGCGTTCTTTCCTGCAGTTGCCCACGCGTATGCCACGCGTGGATCGCTGGTTGATCATGCCCCTGGGCGGCGCGCTGCTGCTGGTCGGTATGCTGGCGCTGCTGGGGTTGCCGCGGATCTCCAATCAGATTCTCATGCCCTTGCTGTTGGTGACCGTGGGCTGCCTGGTTGTGGTGGGGCTGTTGAGCTGGCGCGGTGGGCTGGCGCAAGCACGCTATTTCATGCTCGCCTGGGCGGCGCTGCTCGCGGGTATTTCGCTGTATTCGCTACGTGCGCTGGGCGTGGTGCCCAATGTATTTCTTACCGAGTACGGTCTGATGCTGGGTGCTTCCGCGGAACTGTTGTTGCTCTCGTTTGCCCTGGCCCACCGGGTGCGCGTGATTCAGGACGATCGCGAGCGGGTCCAGATGCAGGCGGAGCGCGAGCTGTCGCGCCGCGCCTATGAAGACCAGGTGACCGGGCTGCCCAATCGTCGGCAACTTCAGGAGACGCTGCACGCCTGGATTCGGGATGCCGGAAGCGATCAGCAATGCACATTGCTGCTGGTCGAGGCCAGGCGCTTCCACGTGCTGCTGGCCGGGCGGGGTTACAAGGCCGGTGACCGGATTCTGCGCTTGCTGGGGCGCAGGCTGGATCGCATCACGCGCGAATTGTGCTACGCCCATGGGGGGCGGTGTGTCAGCGGCCGCTTCAGCGGCCCGGTGTTCGGCTTGATTCTCACGGGGTTGAGTTCTGCGGCAACCAGGCACTGGATTGACCGACTCGCGCAGGCCTTGCGCGAGCCTATGGAAAGTGAGGGGCGTGAGTACCATTTTCTGTTCGAAGTGGCGTGCGGCACGTTTCCCCGGGATGCAGGCAGCGCACAGGCGCTGGTGCGTAATGTGCAGTCGGCACTGAGTTTCAACGACCCCGATGGGAGCGGAGTGGTGTGGTTCGACGAGAGCATGCGAGACGCCGCGGCACGGCAGCTGGGCATGGAAGAGGATTTGCGTGAAGCGCTGGCACGGCGCGAGCTGTATCTGGTTTATCAGCCCGAGGTCAACGTGAGCAGCGGGGAGATTGTTGGCCTGGAGGCCTTGTTGCGCTGGAACCGCGGGGGCGCGGTGGTGATGCCCGGTGAATTTGTGCCAGTGGCTGAAGCGGCCGGCCTGATTGCGGGCATCGGCCGCTGGGTGCTGGCTGAAGCAGGCGCACAGGTGGCGCGCTGGCGGGAGCAGGGCATGCTGGATGTGCCGGTGGCGGTGAATATATCCGCGGTGCAGCTCAGTCATCCGGATTTTGTGCGCGATGTCAGTGCCATCATGCGGGGTGCGGGCGTCAAGCCGGAGGATATTGAACTGGAGATCACCGAGACGGCCGCGATGAGCAGCCCCGATGTGAGCGTGCAGCACCTGGCCAAATTACGCGCGGCGGGCTTTTCGCTGGTCATTGATGATTTCGGTACGGGTTACTCTTCGCTGGCCTACCTGCAGCGTTTCCCCGTGCACAAGCTCAAGATCGACCGCAGCTTCGTTCATGGCCTCAGGGCCACCGGGCCGGAATCAACGCTGGCCAGGCGTATCGTCGAACTGGCGCATTCCATGGGGATGATATGTGTTGCCGAGGGCGTGGAAACCCGCGCCGAGTTTGAACACCTGCTGGAAATCGGGTGTGAGCTGGCGCAGGGTTTTTACTTCACGGAGCCTTTGCCACCGGAGCAAATCCCCGGCATGATCGGGCAGCGTTTACCTATAGTACCCGTGTAGTGGCCTCGTCGCCCTGCTTGAGCAGCGACAGCCGGTTGTTATCGATACGCAGGGTCGTGATCGAACAGTAATCCGGATGAAAGTGAACGACACGGTCCTCATTGATGGCGGCGCCAACAGCCGCATTAATGGCAATGAAATGGGTCACGATGACCGTGTCCCCGGTCTGTTCACGCAGCGCTTCGATGAGGTTGCTGCGCCAGGTTTGCAGCGTCGGTTCCAGCTGTGACCATTGATTCCCGGCCACGCCACGTAACCACCGGGCACGTTCGGCAAGATCGCTTACAGGCGAAGGAATCTCGCTAACCCGGGGTTCAATGTGCGGCTCGGTTTGCCATTGTTCGGCCAGCGGGATGGCGGTTTCGCGGGTACGTGCCATAGGGCTCACGAGCAACGGCAGCGGTCCCCTGCTTGCCAGCAATACGGCCATTTCCTCTGCCTGCGCGCGACCCGCCGGGTCCAGGCCGGGGTCATGGTCGGCGTCCCAGCCGGCTGCCGCCTTGCCGTGGCGAACAAGATAAAGCGTCGTCATGCGAAGATTCCTCAGGTCAGGTCAGCCGCCCGGCAGCCGTTCGCCCGGCGCCCGGTTGCGACGCTCGGCGTACAGCATCAAACGACGCTCATCGCGCAGACCGATAATCAGGGCGTAACACATAAACAGCATAATGATGGAGAAGGGCAGGGCAGCGATAATGGCCGCTGATTGCAGCGCTCCAAGCCCGCCGACGCCAAGTAATACGGCTGCCACCAGCCCCTCGCCCAGACCCCACGCCACGCGTTGCCCGGTATGCGGCTCACGGTCGCCCAGCGACAGCAGTGTCGTGATGACCAGGGTGCCCGAGTCCGATGATGTGATGAAGTAGGTGGCAATCAAAGTCGTGGCGATCACCGCCATGATGGTGCCGATCAACCCCGGACTGACGGCCTCAATGGTGAAGTACAGGGCACGCGTTTCGCTGGCATTGACTGCCTCGACCAGGCCGCCGGCGCCGAAAAGCTCCAGCCACATGCCGGTGCCACCGAAGGCCGTCAACCACACCATGGCGAGCAAGGCAGGCACCAGCAGTACGCCCAGCACAAACTCGCGGATGGTCCGGCCGCGGGATATGCGGGCGATAAACATGCCCACGAACGGCGCCCAGGCAATCCACCAGGCCCAGTAAAAGGCCGTCCACGCAGCATGCCAGTCGGTCTCGCCGGTATCCGTGGCATTGGTCCAGAAACTCAATGCCAGCACATTCTGCAGGTAATCACCCAGGCCCTGTACAAAACTCTCCAGCAGGTAGATGGTTGGCCCCAGGGCGATGAAGAAGGCCAGTATGCTAAAGCTCAGATACAGGTTGAGCTCCGAGAGTATGCGCACCCCCTTGCCCACGCCGGAAACCACCGAACCGGTGGCGATGAGCGTGATGACGGCGATGAGTATCATCTGGTTGGTGGTGCTGATGGCCAGCCCGGTGAGTTCATTGAGGCCGGTGTTGATTTGCGTGACGCCCAGCCCCAGCGAGGTAGCCACGCCGAAAATGGTGCCGAACACAGCCAGCACGTCCACGGCATGGCCAATGGGTCCGTAAATGCGCTCGCCGATGACGGGGTAGAGCACCGAGCGGATACTCAATGGCAGTTTTTTACGGTAGGTGAAAAAGGCCAGCGACAGACCCACGATAGAGTAAATGGCCCACGGGTGCAGCCCCCAGTGAAAATAGGTCAGTCGCATTGCTGTGACCGCATTGTCGGCGGTGCCGGCGGCGTCGTCCAGCGGGTTTCCCATGTAATGGTAGACGGGTTCGGCAATGCTCCAGAAGATCAGGCCAATCCCCATGCCCGCGCCGAAAAGCATACTGAACCAGGAAAAATAGCCGAACTCCGGCTGTTGGTCGTCGTCGCCGAGCTTGAGATCACCAAAGCGCGTAAACAGCAGACCGATCGCGAAGAGCAGGAAAAAGGCGACGATCAGAATATAAAACCATTTGAAATGACTGATGATCCAGCCGCTGGTCAGGGAAAACACCTGATCGGCAAGCGATGGAAACAAGGCCCCGAAAGCGAGAAACACGCCGACGATGAGATAGGCCGCCAGTGCCATGGGCGTGTTGAGGCCTTTGAAAATACCGCGTGTGGCTAGCATAGGGGTCCTTTGGGAAGGGTCGCTTCAAGTATTCAGTGTTCAGGGTCCTGATTGAGCCGTGGCGTTAAGTAAACGCTGGCATCGGCGCCTGTTTTCCGCCGGCCTGTCGCCGCGCACGCCATTAAAAGGATTCAACCAAAATACTCCTCGCCGACATGCTGACCGTAGCCGCGCACCGCTCGATAACGCATTTTGCCGCGCGGGTGATCCCTGTGATCGTGCAGGCTGACCGATGGCTGTGCATTCACCGCAGTGCGCTGGCCAAGGAATACGGCGACGGGAATGCCAATATTGGAAATACCGGTGGTGATCCACAGACGGTTGAAGTCGTAGTGGCCGCCGAGAAATTCCAGTTGGTGGAGACTGTCGTCGAAACCGGCAATGAAAAAATTGCGCGCTTCGCGGCTGGGGAAGAGGTGCACCTGGATGTAGGCGAAGGTCAGCTCGTTAACCAGTTCGCTCAGGCTGAATTCGCCGGTGGGCTCGGCATCGACATGCGATTCGGTGTGCGGATCCAGTTGTACCGTCAGGTCCTGCGGAATGCCCTTGAAGCGGGGCTGATAGCGCACAAAGGCCGAGGTGTCAGGCATCACGTAACGCGCCCGGACCAGGCGCAGATCGCGCACAATGTCTTCCAGCGAGAGATTTTCCGGGGCTTCAGCCGGGGCTTCGGTTTCCATGGCAGTGCGTACCTCGCGTCCGGGACGACCACAGTTCGGCTGGGGCAAACCAACCGCCCGCGTCACCGCGCTCGTGGCTCAATCCAGCGACCCTACCTGATATATGAGGGTAATCACAAAAATGCGTGAGTCGGGGACGTCTCGTCCCCGGCCCCGGGTAGCGGGTGGACGAAGGCGTGCGGGTGCTCGCCCCAGGCCAGCAGAATACGGTAAGTATCCAGATCGAAAGGTGGCGTCGGACGGCTCGCCAGCAGCCTGTTGAGCTCGGCGGGGTCGTGCACGGTACCCAGGTAGCGCCAGTTGAGCACGACGTGAAGATCGTTGTATGCGCCGGCGTGCTCCGGCAGCACCAGGGCGCCGGACCAGGGCCATGCCCGCGTCGCCTGATTCCCCAGGGTGGCATGCAGGCGTTGGTTGTAATCGGCAGCGCTTTGTTGTCCGCAGCAGGCGCCCGCGCAGCGGCCCAACTGAAACGCAAAGCAGGTGCCGATACCGCTTTCGAGCCCCATTCGCTTGCGACACAGGGACTCACTGCGGGCAATGCGCTCGAGCAGTCCCCGGGCAGCCCCGGCGCTGCGAAACAGGCTGAGCATGTTTTGCTCCGGCACCTCCCGGGCAACCATGATGCGTGGCTTCAGGTAACCTTCGGAGCCGCTGTCGGCCAGGGTCATAGTGTACAGCGTGCGCTGGAGGCGCTGACGGCGGTTGAACAATGGCTGGCGCTGTTTGATCAGGTGATTCTCCAGCAGCAAGGCGCCAAGCTCGCCGCCTGTGGGCTGGCATTCGATGCGACGGGTGAGTCGGTACAGGCGTTTTTCGTGACGTGAAGCGCGCGCAGCACCGAAGTGTGAGCGCACCCGGTTGCGTATATTGACGCTCTTGCCGATGTAGAGCAGTTCGTTGTTGGCGCCGTAAAAGGAGTAGACGCCCGGGCATGCCGGTAACTGCTGCCAGGCCTTGCCGTCAGCCAATATCCCGGACGCGCGGGCCGGACGGGTATTGCTGCGGTCACTGATCATGTGGGCTCCGTGAAAGGGGCGATGGTTACGGGCGCCTCGACGAACGTGTCATGCAGCGGCGGCTTGCGCGGAACAATTGCGTGATCGGGTTGTCGGAGCGATGGCTGCCGCGTGGCAAATGTGCGCTCCGCGGTGTGTCGCCTGTGCCAGGCCCCTGCAAAGCGTTTTTTGTTCTATACCGAGGAAACAAGTTCATGGCCGAGAAAGAATTGATCCGTTTGACCTACTGCAGCACGGCAACGTTCCCTGTCCAGAAGTACAGCATCGAGCCGGAGATCGGACGCATACTGGTGCAATGCCGCAAGAACAACCGCCGCGAGGAAATCGGCGGGGTTCTGCATTTTGGCAATGGTTTCTTTTTTCAGGCTCTGGAAGGCGACCGCGCGCGGGTGAACAAGCTCTACAATCACATTGCTACCGACCCGCGCCATGAGGATGTGCAGGTGCTGTCAGTCAAGACGGTGCCGCGGCGCATGTTTCCCGACTGGTCGATGAAATACGTGGCGCTGGAAGAACGCATCAAGGCGTTGCTGCACAGCAAGAGACGCAGCAACTTTAATCCCTACAAGTTCGATGAGGCGTTTGTTGATGAGCTGTTGCAGCTTTTCGTCAGTGCCGAGGACCCCAGCGTAGAGAAGGGCCGGGGTAACGATGCGGACGCCGGGGCCCAGGGCAAGGGCGGCTGGTTCAAACGGCTGTTCGGCGCACAAAACTGAGTCCGGGGCACACTGTGCACAGGTTTGGCGTCGTGCACGCCGGACCTGTGTGCGGTGTGCCGCCTCAGATGTCGCGCGTGAGCATGACGCTGCCCCAGGACAAGCCGACGCCGAAGCCGGAAAGAATCACCCGCCGATCATTGCTGATTCGCTCGTCGCCGAGCAGGATGGGCAGCGAAGACGACACGGTGTTGCCGTAGTCCCCGGCCCAGAAGGGCGCCTTGTCCTCTGGAATATCCAGCCTTTTGGCAATGGTTCGCACAATGTGGCGACTGCCCTGGTGCAGCAGGAAGCGGTCGACCTCGCTGAGGTCCGTGGTATTCAGCGCCAGCGTGCGGCGGATACTGTCGGGCACTTGTTTGGCCGAGAAATTAAGCACGGCGCGGCCATTCATGTACAGATGACGGGTTTCGTCGACCACGGCCAGCTCCTCGCAAACAGTGCCGTCGCTGCCCAGATCGAAACGGCCAATGTGCCAGACAGGCTCGTCGGTCAGAAGCGTGACCGTGGCAGCGTCGCCGAACAGCAGGCTGGTATTGCGATCCTCCAGGTCGACAATCTTGGAGTAGGGGTCGGCAGTCACCAGCAGGCCCCGACGCAGGCCGTGGGCCTGCATGAAGCCGCTCATCACCGCCAGCGCATAGACATAGCCCGAGCAGCCCAGTGACAGGTCGAATACGGCACAGTTGCGACGCAGGCCGAGACGGCCGTGGAGACGCCCTGAAGTGTGCGGCAGGCCATAGCCGTCCGGGTTCTGGGTCACCACCACCATGCAGTCTACTTCCTCGCGCTTGACCGCACCGCTGTCGAACAGCTTGTCAGCCGCCAGTTGTGCCAGATCGGAAGTTTCCTGGGTGGGGTCCTTGCGCGACACGCGGCGTACGCCGATCTTGTCGTGCAGCAGCTCGGGGCTCGCGTTCAGACCGGGTGCGCGCTCGAAATTATCCAGAGAGTCCGGCGGAATGTGCCAGGCAATGGCGCCGATACCGATCGGTTTGTTGGGCGTCTGGTGCATGCTCATGGTTCCGTCAGTGTTCAGCCTTCGCTGGCAGTTTGAAAACCCGGGAGAAATAACTGCCGGCTTCGTCTAGAATCGCGTCGGTGTCGGCCTCGTCGGTGATGCCGGCCAGTGCATGTGCCAGGCGCTTCTTGTATTCCAGTTGCATGGCGCGGCCGATCTCGATGCGCTGGGCCTGCGGGCTGCCGGCGCCGTGCATGGATTCGGTGAGATAGCCGACCGCGTTACGCCCCAGTGTCATGTTCTCGATCAGGCGCAGAATACGCGCACGTTGCTCGGCGGTAAAACCCTCGCGGGCACTCAGGTATTTCTTCAGCAAGCCGCCAATCGCGGGATGCTCCAGGTCCTTTTGCGAGGGCAGAGTCACCACCAGGCCGCCGGCCAGATCCTGCGACAGGCGCGAGATTTCGTAGGGCAGTTTGGTGACGTGGTGTTTGCACACGTTGGCCAGCATGTCGTCGCATATCCATGCGCCGGAGCGCGTGGCATGCCCCTGGTAGCTGGCGGCAATGCCGGTGCCGTAGATGGTTTCGTTGAGGTGGGTCATCTCGACCAGCTTGTCCTTGACGTGCGAGGCCTGGTCGGCACCGTTCATCTCGGCGATGGAGGCGGCGGCGCCGGCGAGCACATCGCCCACGCCCGTCTTGCACACGTAGGAACGGCGGTGATAGGTGGTGAAGCGCTGCACCAGCATGGCCGCGAATTCGGTTTCGCCGTCCATGAATACAAGGTGGTTGGGAATAAACACTTCGTCAAAAATGACCATCGCTTCCTGACCGCCAAAGCGGGCATTGCCCTGGTCGATGTCGCCGCCTTCCATCGCCCGGGTATCGCAGGACTGGCGACCGTAGATGTAAGTGATACCGGGGGCATCGACCGGCACCGCACCGACGATGGCGTAGTCCTCGTCGCCTTCACCCAGCCGCATGGTCGGCATGACCACCATCCAGTGGGAGTTGATGCAGCCGGTCTGGTGCGCCTTGGCGCCGGTGATATAAACGCCTTCCTTTGTGCGCCGACTGACGTGAACGAACATGTCGGGGTCGTTCTGTTGATGGGGAGGTTTGCTGCGATCACCCTTGACGTCGGTCATGGCGCCGCCGACGACAAAATTGCCGCGATGCATGTCGGTGAGGAAGTCCCGCATGCGCTGATGGTAGTCGGTGCCCTGTGTGTCGTCGATTTCCCAGGTCACCGAGTACAGCGCATTGAACGCATCCATGCCCACACAGCGCTGGAAACAGGTGCCGGTGAGCTGACCCAGCCGGCGCTGCATTTTGTTTTGCAGGACCAGATCATCGGCCGAGGTGCAGATGTGCAGAAACCGACTGACGCGTTCTCCGGTAAAAGGTGACACCACGCTGGCCAGGTCGGGATGCTCCACCGCCAGATCGTAGGTGCGCGCCACGGCGTTAATCGACGGGCGGATCACCGGGTGATCCACCGGTTCCTCAATCTGTTCGCCAAACAACCAGATATTGAGTCCGCGTCCGCGCAGGCTGTTGACGTAGTCTTCGCCATCGCGAATGCGGGCAGCGTCGGCGCTGCCGGGTGCTGTTGTCGCCATCAGGGTTTTCTCCTCTCTTCGCACGGTATTGTAACACTGATCCACAGCCGGGCTCCGCATGAGTCGTTTGTTAAATACGTCCTGTTCACCCGGACTGGATGGCCAACAGGGGCGCAGGACGGTATGGTTGTCGCTTTTCCCGGCTCCGGAATTTCCTTTCATGCATCCAGGCCGTCACAGCCTTCCCGTCACGGCGGTTATCGCCGGCGGCGTCGCGGTACTGCTCGGGCTCGGTTTTGCCCGCTTTGCCTTCGCGCCGCTTATGCCCGCGATGATCGAGGCGCAGTGGTTTACTGCCGCGGCCACCGCGTATCTGGGCGCGGCCAACCTGCTGGGCTATCTGCTGGGTGCGGTGACCGCCGCGCCGCTGGCCGCCCGTTTCGGCACTGGCCAATGTGTGCGCCTGAGTCTGGTCACGGTGTGTCTGAGTTTCCTGCTGTG
>SLLK01000330.1 GCA_007134115.1 Gammaproteobacteria bacterium
GCGAGCAGGTCGCGCACCGGGTGCCCGCCAAGTTGCGGGACAAGTTCACGCGCGAGCGGCCCATCGAAATCCGCCCCGTGGATCCGCCCGATATCTTCGAGCCGGAAAAAAGCGAGCCGGTGCAGTACGCCTGGATTCGCGCTGCGGGTACCATCCCGGATGAGCTGTCGCTGCATCAGTGCATGCTCGCCTATGCCTCGGATTTCAATCTGCTGGGCACCGCGCTGCGCCCGCACCAGTTGTCCTTCATGCAGCCACAATTGCAGGGCGCCAGCCTCGACCACACCATGTGGTTCCACCGCCCCTTCCGCATGGATGACTGGCTGCTCTACAGCATGGACAGTCCCAGCGCGTCGGGTGCGCGCGGCTTTAACCGGGGCAGTATCTATACGCGGGCCGGGGTGCTGGTGGCGTCGGTGGCGCAGGAGGGGTTGATCAGGGTGAGGGACGACTGATCCAGCGTTGTTCGCAGGATCAGTCAGCTTTCAGCGTCCGGTTTTCAGTTTTCAGATGGGGGCTGTAGACTGCTTTCATCAGTCTGACAACCTGAAACCCACCGGAAACGGGAGCGCAGCGACCCATGAAAGTCTACGAGATACAAAACGAGTTTGGCCTCGAGAATCTCAAAAAGGCTGAGCGCCGCGAGCCCGAGCCCGGGCCGAATGAGGTCATGGTGCGGGTGCGCGCCACTTCCCTGAACTTCCGTGATCTGATGATGGTGCAGGGTGGTTATAACCCGCGCCAGAAGCTGCCGTTGATCCCCAACTCCGACGGCGCGGGCGAAGTGGTCGAAGTGGGCGAGGACGTGCACCGCGTGCGCGTGGGGGATCGCGTGGCCGGTATTTTCGCGCAGAAGTGGCTGGCGGGTGCGCCCGACATGAGCGTGCGCGGCAGCACCCTGGGTTCGCCGCTGGACGGCATGCTCACCGAATACCGGGTGTTGCACGAAGACGGCCTGGTACACATTCCCGAACACCTGACCTACGAGGAAGCCGCAACCCTGCCCTGCGCCGCGGTGACCGCATGGAATGCACTCATGGTGCAGGGCGGTATGAAGGCCGGGGATACCGTGTTGCTGCTGGGCACCGGCGGGGTGTCCATCTTCGGTTTGCAGTTCGCGAAAATGGCCGGGGCCCGCGCCATCATTACGTCAAGCAGCGACGAAAAGCTCGAACGCGCCCGTTCGCTGGGTGCCTGGGAGACCATCAACTACCAGGAAACCCCGGACTGGGAAAAGCGCGTGCTTGAGCTCACCGGCACCGGCGCCGATCATGTGGTGGAAGTCGGCGGCGCCGGCACGCTGACCAAGTCGCTGGCCTCGGTGACGCTGGGCGGCACGGTGACGGTGATCGGCGTGCTGTCCGGTGTGAGCACCGATCTGGACGTGCGCACCATGCTGATGAAGAGTGTGCGCCTGCAGGGGCTGTTTGTGGGCAGCCGGCGCATGTTCGAGGATATGAACAAGGCTATTTCCTACCATCACATGCAGCCCGTGGTCGATCGCACCTTCAAGTTCGATCAGGCGGTGGAAGCCTTCCAGCACATGGCCGACGGCAAGCACTTCGGCAAGATTGTGGTTGCGGTGTAAGCGCTGGTCTCGCGAAAAAACGTAGAGGTGCAAATAGCAGGGACGTGATAAGCCCTCCCCCTTGCGCCATAGCGGACGGGGGAGCTGGAGGGGGATCACGCGGTGTTGCCCGGGTTTCTTGATCCCCCTCGGTCCCCCCTTCCCGCCTGACGGCGGCAAGGGGGGAGGTATCAGGTGCCCGGGCGAGACTTGCCCGTTGCTCGCCGGCGCTGGAGCAGCCAGCACAGGGCAATCAGCACCAATATCGGCAACAGCGGGTCCCGGCTGTGGGGGTTGCCGGTGGTGCAACCGAAGGGGCCGGTACCGGACATCCCTCCCGATACATTCACCGTGAAAGTCACCGTGGTCTGCACTGCCGGGTCAACGGGATCTGTGGCCGCGATATCAATGTCGTAACTGCCCTGTGGCCGTGCCTCCGGCCAGGAGAAGGTGTCGGCGTTGATAATTTCGGCCCCGTCGGGTGCGTTCTGTAGTGACAGCGCCGGTTGCCCCTGGTCGTTGGGGTCGGTGGCGACAATCGTGAATTCCAGGCTGGTGCCTTCCCTGACCAGCCGATCCTCGACTTCGGCGATCTCAGGGGGCAGGTTCAGTACCATCACCTGATGGGTGTCCGTGCCCAGTTGTCCGCCGCTGTCGTCAACGGTGAGCCGGAAGTCCAGCACACCCGAGGGCATCGGCGCTTCGAACTGCGTGATACGTTGCAACGGGGTGTCCAGCGTGGCCGTCGCTCCCGACTCCTGGCTCCACTCGTAGACCTCATCCGTGCTCGCGATATGACTGCCGTACAGCGTTGCAGTGGCGCCCGGGGGCACCGAGGCGGGGCCGGTTGCCGTGACGTCACCGATGCTGCTGACGGCAGCATAAGCGTCGACGATCCCCGCGCCGCACGCGGTGATGTTGCAGTTCAGTTCATCCTCCTCGATGTCGGGGTTGTCGGGATAGGCTCGCGCATGGTTTTGCAGCAGCAGACGCGCTGCTTCGGGTGCGATGTTGGCGTTCAGCGACAGCATCAATCCAATGACGCCGGCCACATGCGGCGCGGCCATGCTTGTGCCCTGTTCCCAGCGCAGCACGGAGTCGCTTTCGGGCGCCTGTTCGCCGTCGTTGGAGGTCGAGAGGATGCCTCGGTTCGCCTGCGGAGTGACGGATTGGGGGGTGGAGAAGTCGCCTCCCGGGGCCCCGAGGCTGATGCCGTCGCCAAAATTACTGTAGAACGCCAGGGTGGCGTCCCGGGCCAGCGCGGCCACGGTAATCACTCCGTCGCAACTGGCC
>SLLK01000174.1 GCA_007134115.1 Gammaproteobacteria bacterium
AACGTCGGCAACCCCGACCGGGCCTTCGCGTTCGCGTCCATTCCGCATCGCGGCGTGGGTCTGGCGCGAGTCGAATTCATCATCAACCGCATGATCGGCGTGCACCCGCGTGCCCTGCTCGAGTTCGACACTCTGTCGTCCTCCCTGCAGGCCACCGTGCGCGAACAGATGGCTGGCTACGACGACCCGGTGGCGTTCTACGTACAGAAACTCACCGAAGGCATTGCCACCCTGGGCGCGGCCTTCGCCCCGGAACCGGTGATCGTGCGCATGTCGGACTTCAAGTCCAACGAATACGCCAACCTCATCGGCGGCAGTGAGTACGAGCCAGAAGAAGAAAACCCCATGATCGGCTTCCGCGGCGCCTCACGCTATATCTCGGATGATTTCCGCCCCTGCTTCGAGCTGGAATGCCGGGCTCTGAGGCAGGTGCGTGATGTGATGGGGCTGACCAACGTACAGATCATGATTCCCTTCGTGCGCACCGTGGGCGAGGCGCGCAAGGTGACGGAGCTGCTCGCCGCCAACGGCCTCAAGCGCGGCGAGAACGGCCTCAAGCTGATCATGATGTGCGAACTGCCTTCCAACGCAGTGCTCGCCGACCAGTTCCTGGAATACTTCGACGGCTTTTCCATCGGCTCCAACGACCTGACCCAGCTCACGCTGGGCCTGGACCGCGACTCCGGCGTCATCGCCCACCTCTTCGACGAGCGTGATGAAGCCGTCAAGCGCATGCTGCACATGGCCATCGCCGCCTGCCGCAAGGCCAACAAATACGTCGGCATCTGCGGCCAGGGCCCGTCCGATCACCCGGACCTGGCGCGCTGGCTGCTCGACGAAGGCATTGAAAGCATGTCGCTCAACCCCGACACCGTGATCCAGACCTGGTTGTATCTGGCGGGAGAAAAAACCCAGGCATGAGCCATCACCCCGTGCTGATTGAAGCCACAGAACTCGATCGGCTGCGCCGGTCGGCGACGCCGCCGCTGATTGTGCACGTGGGGGATGCAGACGGCTACGCCCGGCAGCACATTCCCGGCGCAGTATTTCTCGACTACGCCGACATCAACGCGAATGCGCCACCCACGGCGGGGCTGGTGCCCGATGCGGCCAGCCTGTCGCAGGTGTTATCCGCTCTGGGCGTGGACGGACACCGTCACGTGGTCGCCTATGACGATCACAACGGCGGTCGTGCCGGGCGCCTGCTGTATACCCTGGAGATTGCCGGGCATCCACAGGCACGCATGCTCAACGGGGGGCTCACCGCGTGGTGCAATGCCGGCCTGGAGGTACAGCGCGAGCCGGTCACCCCCGAACCCGGCGATTTCCGCGTGCAGTGGAATGATACCCCCATCGCCACCGCCGACTATATCCTCGAGCATCTGGATGACGACGACGTCGTGCTGCTCGATGTGCGCTCCCTGGACGAGTACCACGGCACCGACCGCAAGGCCGCGCGCGGCGGCCATATACCCGGCGCCGTGAACATGGAATGGACCCTGGCCATCGACGAAGATCAACGCATGCGCACCGACGACGACATGCGCGCCCAGCTTGAAGGGCTCGGCGTCACCCCGGACCGCGAAATCATCGTCTATTGCCAGACCCACCACCGTTCAGCCCACACCTGGGCGCTACTCAAAGCCATGGGCTACCCCCGCGTACGCGGCTACCCCGGCGCCTGGTCCGACTGGGGCAACCGCGAGGACACCCCGGTAGAAGAGTAAACCGGACCACCGCACAACCCATTACTTTTCACCAATCACTTTTCGCCATTGACTACTCACCCCCGAGACCCCCAATGCGCCGTGACAATCCAGCCCTGGGCGCCCTCAGCGTTGTCCTCGCCGCCCTCGCCTTCGCCATCATGAGCGCCCTGATCCGGGAGCTGTCGGCTACCCTGCCCAGCCCCGTGATCGTGTTTTTCCGTAACTTCTTCGGCCTGCTGTTCCTGATCCCGTGGCTGATACGTCTGCGCCCTTCCGGCTTGCGCACCGACTACCCCCTGCTGCATCTGCTGCGCGTGACCGCCGGCCTGATGGCCATGTACTGCTTCTTCTGGGCCATACCGCGCCTGCACCTGTCCGAAGCCGTGCTGCTCAACTACGCTACCCCGTTATTCATCCCCTTTATTGCCTGGTTCTGGTTGCGCGAGCGCGTGGCCACGCCGGTACGCTGGGCCATCGTCATCGGTTTCGTCGGCATCACCCTGATCCTGCGACCGGGCACCGGCCTGTTCACCGGCGCCGGTGGTGTCGGCCTGATGGCGGGGATGTTTGCCGCCGTCTCCATGGTCACCATCCGCCGCATGGGCGGCACCGAACCGGCCACCCGCATCGTGTTCTATTTCGCCGTCTTCGGCACCCTGATTTCCTTCCTGCCGCTGCTCTGGTACTGGCAACCCCTGGATCTGCGCGAGGGCCTGCTGCTCGCCGCCGTCGGCCTCACCGCCACGCTCGGCCAGCTGCTGATCACCAAAGGCTACACGCTGGCGCCCGCAGCCCAGGTGGGACCTTTCACCTACGCCGCCGTGGTGTTTGCCGGGCTGATCGGGTGGGCACTGTGGGATGAAACCCCGGGGCTGATCTCTGTCGCCGGGATGACACTGGTGGCAGTGGCCGGTATTCTGGCCTTGCGTCGACAGGCCGGCCGGGTTCCATCCCGCCGCGCCACCCCGTTCGGCATTGACGGCAAGCAGCCCGCAAAGAAACGGTAAGCGAACAACTTCCTGCAAATGCCGTCGGCAAGGAACGGCAACCCGCCGCCTTCGGACAACGGGAGGCCCCGGCCCGGCGTTCCGGGCCGGGACTGACAACCATCACGTCAGCCGACTACTTACCTGTCGCCCATCTCATTC
>SLLK01000125.1 GCA_007134115.1 Gammaproteobacteria bacterium
GATCTCAGAAACGCAGCAATCGATGACGCGTGCCAATAGTGGGGCGTGTCGATTCCTGGATTTCGGAGATCCCGGATCAAGTCCGGGATGACAAAGGAGAAGTGTCATCCCGGCCGCAGCAAAGCGCCCTTCCTGTCATCCCGGCCGCAGCGAAGCGCCCTTCTCTGTCATCCCGGCCGCAGCGAAGCGGAGAGCCGGGATCTCAGACCTGCCCATGGCACAAACTCATCGACAACAGAATTTTGGAGATCCCGGATCAAGTCCGGGATGACAAAGGAGAAGTGTCATCCCGACCGCAGCGAAGCGCCCTTCCTGTCATCCCGGCCGCAGCGAAGCGCCCTTCCTGTCATCCCGGCCGCAGCGAAGCGCCCTTCCTGTCATCCCGGCCGCAGCGAAGCGGAGAGCCGGGATCTCAGAAACGCAGCAATCGATGACGCGTGCCAATAGTGGGGCGTGTCGATTCCTGGATTTCGGAGATCCTGGTCCCGGATCAAGTCCGGGATGACAACGTCAAGCCCGGGATGACATTGGACCCAAACGAACAAAACCAACAAACTAAGAAACCAACCAAACCAACAAACCAACCAAACCAACCAAACGGTTTTTTTCAAACGCAATCCCGCCAATCCACCTGAATGCTGCGCTCGGAATCGTCCGCGCGGAGGATGCCGATGGTGGGATTGCCGCGAACTTCAAGGCCCAGGAACTCGAGCCACTCGACCACGCGGTGGTTGGAGTTGTCGCCCAGCGTGTAGGGACGCGCATCCATGACAAATTCCAGGTTCAGGGTCTGGCTGTAAAAAAGCTCGGCCTGGTCAAACGCCGAGTCGATGCGCTCGGCCAATTCCTCGACCCGCTCATGCGGCGCCGAAAAGATCAAGACATTGCGAATCTCCGAGCCGACCTGAACCACCCAGCAATTCGGATCGACCGGACCGTCCAGGCGTGCCCGCCCGAGCGCGGCCGGAGTTTCGCGAAACAGTGCTGAAAGGCTGCGCCCCAGCCCCGTTTCCCCATCGACATACCAGCGCCACTCACCCAGCGCCAGCCGTTGAACATCATCCTCGGCGACCACCAGCACCAGTGAGTTGTGGCGGCCGTGGTCAAGCACGTAGACCGGCACCGGGTCGATCACTTCATCGGGTTGAATGATGGTGGCCGTGCAACCGGACAGCACCAGCACGATCACGCTCAGCATCCATCGCTGCAATTCCATCATCCTTCTCCCCCGATCCATCAAGGACAATCTCGTGGATCGACCTCCACGCTGTGCTCGGGATCGGCGGGACGCAGGATGCCCAGGGTGGGGTTGCCGCGGACTTCCAGGTCCAGGGATTCCAGCCATTCGACCACGCGGTGGTTGGAGTTGTAGCCCAGGGTATACGGACGCGGGTCCACGATATATTCAAGGTTCAGGGGGTGGCTGTAATATGGATCGACCTCATCAAATGCCTTGTTGATACGCCCAGCCAGTGCATCGACCCGCTCGCGCGGCGCGGAAAAGACCATGGCATTGCGAATGCCCAGACCGATCTGGACGACCCAACAATTAGGGTCAACCGGCCCGTGCAGGCGAGTCCGCCCCAGCGCAGCCGGAGTATCCCGGAACAGCGCGTAAAAACTGCGTCCGAAACCCGTTTCACCATCGACATACCAGAGCAGTTCGCCGACGGTCAGGAGCTGGACATCGTCCTCGTCGGCGATCAGCACCAGCGAATTGTGACCGCCCTGGTTGAGCAAGTACACCGGCACCGGATCGATGACCTCCTCGGGTTGGATGATGGTTGCCGCGCAGCCTGACAGCATCAACACGACCGCGCTCAGCATCCATCGCCACTTGCTGGTATTCTGCATTTTCATTTGAGCTCCATACGTTCGATTCGAGGGACTCGGGTTTTCAAAACAACATGACCACCCTACTGGCCATCGGTGACATGCACCTTGGGCGCCTGCCGGCCGCCCTGCCCGATGAACTGGGCAGCCGCCGACAGGAACTCGGCCCGGAGGCGGCGTGGTCGCGCGCCGTGGCCGAGGCCATTGAACGCGAAGTCGATGGCGTACTGCTGGCCGGCGACGTGGTCGAGCGCCATCGCGATTTCTTTGTCGCCTACGGTGAACTCAAGGCCGGCGTGGAGCGTCTGGCCGAGGCCGGCATCGAGGTCATCGCGGTCGCCGGTAACCATGATACCCATGTCTTGCCGCGACTGGCCGAGGAAATTGACAGTCTGCACCTGCTCGGCGCCGGTGGCCACTGGCAACAGCACCGCGTCGACGAGGCCACCATCATCGGCTGGTCATTTCCCCAGTCCCGGGTCAATTTTTCACCGCTGGACAGTTTTCCCCGGCTCGATCCGAAAAAGACCCTGATCGGGCTGCTTCACTGCGACCGCGACCAGTCCGACAGCACTTACGCGCCGGTCAGCTCGGCGGACCTGAAGGAAGCATCGGTGCATGCCTGGCTGCTGGGCCATATCCATCAGCCCGATCCGCTTGACGAGGATCGCCCGATCGGCTACCTGGGCTCGATCAATGCTTTGCGCGCCAGCGAGACTGGAGCCCGCGGCCCATGGCTGATCGATATCGAGGACGGCAAGGTGATCGCTACCCACCTGCCGCTGGCGCCATTGCGTTTCGAAGTCCTGAGCGTCGACTGCAGCGAATTGGACAACACCGAGGCGTTGAGCGGCGCGATCCTGGCGGCTGCCCGTGCCCGGGTGATCGAGTTGCAACATGGCGACTACCTGCCCGATGCCCTCGGCCTGCGAGTCGAACTGACTGGCCAGTGCCCGATCTCCGATCGCTTGCCGGAAGCAGCCGACAGCCTGCTCAGTGAAGCCCGGCCGTGGACCGAGAAC
>SLLK01000315.1 GCA_007134115.1 Gammaproteobacteria bacterium
AGGTAGGCCACGCCCACTATCGCCAGAATACGCAGTATCGCCAAAGCTTTAACCACCCGTCAGTAGATTATGACCATGCAGCGGAAACACGCCAGTGTAACGTAACACCGGCAGGCAAAAACCGGCATGCTCGACCACACTGACATGACCGGCAAAAAGAACGCGGCTCGCGGTGACGTAAATTCAAAAAAAATGGCAGCACCACTTGTCTGTCAAAATACGCCGCTCGTCTACTGTTTAGCGCATCTACCGATCTTGAAGGCGTAGGGTTGGTGGTATGGAGATAAAAAGACGCATGGGTTTCACAATCATCGAGCTGATGGTCGCGGTAGCGGTGCTAGCCATACTCGTTTCGCTGGCCGCCCCGTCGATGCGCGCCACGCTGCAGAACAACCGCGCCACGGCGCAGGCCAACCAACTGGTGACGGCGCTCAACCTGGCGCGCAGCGAAGCGGTCAAACGCGGCAGTATCGTCGCGCTGTGCAGCAGCGAGGACGGCAACGCCTGCCGTACCGATGACGCTTTCGACTGGTCCGATGGCTGGATACTGTTCGACGACAACAATGATGCCCTGATCGGCGACCCGGTCATCAACAGCCCGGATGAAGTCTTGCGCGCATGGGGCGCGCTGGCCGGGGACACCACCCTGGGGCCCAACAGTGGCAGCGGTTTTGCGCGTTTCGGGCCGCAGGGACGCCTGATTGGCGCGAACACCGAGGTGTTTCAGCTGCGCATTCCGGGCTGCAGCGGCGACCAGAACCGCGACATCACGGTGCGCGCCAGCGGGCGCGTACAGTCGGAACGTGTCGACTGCTCCTAGGGCGGCCCGGAAAACATGAGGCAGGCGCATGAAGGGATGCAAGCAACACACTGATCGCCGGCACCGCGATGGCGGATTCAGCCTGCTGGAGGTGCTCATCGCGCTGGTGATTCTCTCCATTGGCCTGCTTGGCCTGGCGGGACTGCAGGCCTACGGGCTGAAGAGCAATCATGGCGCCTACCTGCGTTCGCAGGCCACGGTGCTCACCTACGAAATCATCGACAACATGCGGGCCAACCGTCCGCGCGCCATCGCCGGCGACTACAACATCGACCTGGCCGAGACCAACCTCGCCGGCACCAGCGTGGCCGCAGACGACGTGAATGACTGGAAAAGCGCGCTGGCCGGCACGCTGCCTGCCGGCAACGGCAGCATCCTGGTAAATAACGGCATCGTCACCGTCACCGTGAGGTGGGATGAAGCCCGCATCGTCGAGGACGAAGACGAGGACGCTACCGACACCACGGCCGAGCTGGTGACGAGGACACGCCTATGAAAGGGACACGCAACCGGCGCCAACGCGGTATCAGTCTGGTCGAATTGATGGTGGCCATGGTCGTGGGACTGCTGCTGCTCAGTGGCGTGATCCAGATATTTATCAGCAGCAAGGCGACCTACGAAACCCAGGAGCGCCTGGCCCGGCTGCAGGAAAGCGGGCGCTTTGCCACCATGACACTGTCCCGGCATTTGCGCATGGCCGGCTACGTCGGTTGCGGCGGCCGTGGCGGCAGTGTGTTCAACAACCTCGCAGGGTTCGAAGACGATGTGGCCTATGATTTTGCCCGCGGTCTTTACGGCTCAGAGTTCGCGAATACCGGGCCCGACGACACCGACGATGATAACCCGCTGGACCTGGGTGACGATGATCTCGATGATGGCTCGTGGAGCCCTGCGCTACCCGCTGATCTGACCGGCAATGTCACCCTGGGGACCGACGTGCTGGTCGTGCGCGGCATGGCAGGGCGGCCAGTGCGGGCACTGGCATCGGAAAGCGGCAACCCCATCGGCAGCAGCAACCAGTTCCGCGTGCGGCACCCCAATGATTTCAACGGCGGCGATATCCTGATGATCACGGATTGCCGCAAGAGCAGCATTTTCCAGATCAACACCATCAGTCATGAAGCCGGCGATAACCGCTCGGTGATTACGCGAGGGGGCGGCGACCATACACCCGGCAATGAAATCAGCAGTGGCCCGATGCCCGCCGATCAAAGATATGAGCACGCGTCCGAAGTCGCTCGGCTGGAAACGGTGGCCTACTACGTGGGCACCGACGACGGCGTACCGACTCTGTTCCGGCATGTGCTGAGCAACCCCGACGGCGCCGCCGAACCGCTGATCGAGGGCGTGGAGAACATGCAGTTGCTTTACGGCGTCGACAACAACGGCAATCGCTCGGTAGATGCCTATGTGACCGCTGCCGACGTGGAGGCCGCCGACGTCTGGGCGGAGGTGATTGCGGTGCGCTTCGGGCTGCTGGTGCGCAGCGAACAACCGGTTCACGACATGCCGGGCACCGGGGGGCGTCTGTTCAGTCTGGCCGGCACGCTGGTCAGCGTGCCGGACGACAACCTGCAGCGGCAATCTTTCAGCGGCACGGTATCTTTGCGCAACCGCGCTCAGTAATCACGGGACGAATACATCATGCAGCGAGCACCCGAACATTCCCGCCACCCGCATCGCCAGCAGGGCGCCACCCTGATCGTGGCGCTGATCATCCTGCTGGCGATGACGGTGATCGGCGTGACCGCCATGCAGACCGCGACGATCCAGGAGCGCATGGCGGGCAACGCGCGTGACATGGACCTCGCCTTCCAGGCCGCCGAGGCCGCGCTGCGCGATGCCGAGGAGTTTCTGGAATCGCCCTCGATACCGGCATTTGACGGTACGAATGGCCTCTACCAGGCACCTGAACTGGGTTCAGAAGCCATTTGGGAGAACGACACTTTCAACTGGGTCACCAACGCGCGTCAGTACAGCGACAGCAGCGTGCAGTTCGGCACCGCCGAACGGCCGGCGTACGTGATCG
>SLLK01000068.1 GCA_007134115.1 Gammaproteobacteria bacterium
AGGCGCAGCCAGTCTTCATGGCCCTGCAGGGCCCTGGCCACGGCCCCCGAGAATAACAGCGTGTTCATCGAGCGCAGGCCGCCGCTCTGGGGGTACACCGCGCGCATGACCACCTGCGGCCAGTAGTCGGGCGCATTGGTGGCCAGTGGTACATTGGTGCGCGGCGCGGTGTTGCGCACCTCCTGACCGGGCGCTTGGGCTTTTTTTCGGGAAAACGGCCACATCGAAGGCTCCGGCGTCCGGCACGGGTATCAACGACCACTATCGAATGGGGGCGGGCGCGTGTCAAACCCGAGCCTGATAGAATGCGCGCCATGGATGTCACACCCATTATCGATCCGCTCAACGAACGCCAGCGCGAAGCCGTGACGGCACCGCCGGGGCCGCTGCTGGTGCTGGCCGGCGCGGGCAGCGGTAAAACCCGCGTGCTGGTGCATCGCATTGCCTGGCTGGTGGCCGCGGAAGGGGTCTCCCCTCTGAGTATCCTCGCGGTGACTTTTACCAACAAGGCGGCCGGCGAGATGCGGGCGCGCATAGAACAGATGCTCGGCGGACCCGCCGGTGGCATGTGGGTGGGGACCTTTCATGGCCTGGCCCATCGCCTGCTGCGCCAGCACTGGCAGGAGGCGCAGCTGCCGCAGACCTTCCAGATTCTTGATTCAGAGGACCAGAAGCGACTGGTGCGTCGGGTGCTCAAGAGCCTGGAAATGGACGAGGCGCGCTGGCAGCCGGGCCATGTGCAGGGCTTTATCAATGCGCGCAAGGAAGAAGGCCGACGCCCCCGGCACATCGAGGATGGCGGCGATCCCGTGCGGCGCCAGCTGGTGCGCATTTATACCGCCTACGAGGCGGCCTGTCGCCGTGGCGGCCTGGTGGATTTTGCCGAACTGCTGCTGCGTGCCCATGAGCTGCTGCGTGATAACGAATCGCTGCTGCGCCACTATCGTGAACGATTCCGGCATGTGCTGGTGGATGAGTTTCAGGACACCAACACCCTGCAGTACGCGTGGCTGCGGCTGCTGGCCGGCGAGCATCACCGCCTTTTCGCGGTCGGCGATGACGACCAGTCCATCTACAGCTGGCGTGGCGCGCGGGTGGATAACCTGCAGCACTTTGTGCGTGATTTCCCCGGCACCCTGACGGTGCGCCTGGAGCAGAACTACCGCTCCACGGGGACCATCCTGACGGCCGCCAATGCGCTGATCGAGAACAATGCCGGGCGCATGGGCAAGGAGCTGTGGACCGACGGCGAGGACGGTGAGCCCATTCAGTTGTTCTCGGCTTTCAATGAGTATGAAGAAGCCGAGTTCGTGGTCGACCGCATGCGCCAGCTCAACCGCGATGGCTATGCGCGCCGTGAGATGGCCGTGCTGTATCGCTCCAACGCGCAGTCGCGGGTGTTTGAAGAATGTCTTGTGGCCGCCGGCATGCCCTACCGGGTGTACGGCGGGCTGCGCTTTTTCGAGCGCGCCGAGATCAAGGACGCCCTGGCTTATGTGCGGCTGGTGCGTAATCCCGACGATGATTCCTCGTTCGAGCGCGTGGTCAACCTGCCGGCCCGGGGGCTGGGTAACCGCACCCTGGAGCAACTGCGCGCGGCGGCGCGCGACAACCAGGTATCCCTGCGCCAGGCGGCGGGCAGTCTGCTCGGCGCAGGTGCGCTGCCGCCGCGTGCTGCTGGGGCGCTGCAGGGATTCCTTGCGCTGCTTGAGGACATGGCGGTGGAGATGGGCGAACAGGCGCTGCACCACCAGATTGATGTGGTGATTCGCCGCAGCGGCCTGATGGAGCACTACCCGCAGAAGGAAAAGGGTGAGAAAGGCGAGGCCCGCGTGGAGAACCTGCGCGAACTGGTCAGCGCGGCGCGTACTTTCGAGGGTGTCGAGGAAAGCGCGGAGATGCCCCTGATTGACCAGTTCCTGGCGCATGCCGCGCTGGAAGCCGGTGACGCGCAGGGTGATGAATGGGACGACTGCGTGCAGCTCATGACGTTGCACTCGGCCAAGGGTCTGGAGTTTCCGGTGGTCTTTCTGAGCGGACTGGAGGACGGCCTGTTCCCGCACAAGCGAGCACTGGATGATCCTTCGGGACTCGAGGAGGAGCGCCGGCTGTGCTACGTGGGCATGACCCGCGCCATGCGGGCGCTGTATGTCACCCATGCTGAAAGCCGCCGACTGTATGGCAGCGAGACGCTGACCCTGCCTTCGCGCTTTATCAGTGAGCTGCCCGTGGACTGCCTGCATCAGGTACGGCCGCGCGGCGGGTTATTGCCTCGCGCACAGTCGGCGCCGGCGCCTGAAGAAAACGACGGGCAGGCCCTGCGGCTGGGCGAGCGTGTCAGCCACGCGCGCTTTGGCGAGGGGGTGGTGCTCAACTACGAAGGCAGCGGTGCGCAGGCGCGCGTACAGGTGAACTTCGAACAGGCGGGCAGCAAGTGGCTGGTGATCGGCTATGCCAACCTGCAACGCTGCTGACGCACCGTTGGCGGCGAGCGCCGGATCTATTCCCTGAGACGGATGATCAATACGTCGATGTCGTGCTCGGCCAGCCGCTGGCGCGTTGCCTCAATGTGTTCCGGATCCTCCAGCGGGCCGATGCGCACGCGATGCCAGGTTTCGTCGTTATCGATGGTGACTTCCTGTATGCGTGACTCCACGCCGAGCAGCGCCAGCGTCGCCTTGCGGCGGTCGGCGTCGGCGTGGGTGCGGAAGGAGCCCGCCTGCATCATGTACTGGCCGGCGGCCAGCGGGGCTTCTTCCGTGGCTCCGGGGTCGGTGGGTACGGGCCGGGGCGCCAGCGGCTGTTCGCGTTCGGGAATCACCACTTCCAGGTCGGGCAGCAGGCTGA
>SLLK01000036.1 GCA_007134115.1 Gammaproteobacteria bacterium
TCGGGGTGGATGATGTGGGGCGCGGCTAGCGGTGGCAACTGTTCCCACAACCGCCCGAGCACGGCCTCGATGCGACGGCCTGATAGAACGAGACGGCCGCAGTGTCGGAACCTCGAGGCGAGACTTTCCAGATGCAGGTATCCGCCAGCCTCGGTGTCTGGGGGAACCGATGCATTAGCCAATGCAAGCTGGCACTGCAGCAGCCATTGCACTTGGGCTGCTAGCGGCTCTTCACAACACGCTCGGCCTTCGACCCATTCCGTGACCAGCACAGCCCGGCTGCGAGCCACCCCCCTGGGCACGGGCCCTGACGCCGCAGAAACCAGTTCCAGCGCGGACGCGGCAAGAGCCGCACGCGTTTCCGACTCGCACTCCGAGACTTTGTACCGGTGTCCCTCAGAATCAACGCGCAAGGACAGAAGCCCATGATGGTTCAGGACGCGCACGTCCGCCACTGGCCCCCCGAGGACATCGGCGAGCAGGGACCGCACCTCACGACCGTCCCTAAAGCGGGCGCCCGCCGGAAGTGCCCGAGGCCCAGTCGAACGGAATAACCGCATCAGCGCCCCTGATCGGTCAGGGCCAGGGTCTTGCGGTAGCCGGGACCATTGCAAAGCATCACCAGCCGAGCCTCGAAAGAACTGAGCCGCCGCCGCCAGCTCTCGTCCAGCCGAATGGTGGAGGACGTGTCAGTACGCTGTCTGTTACCACCGAGGATGTGGCTCTCGTTGGCGCCGAACTCGGTAAGCTGCCGTTCCTCAAACTCGAGTCCGGCCGCCTGCATGATCCGGGAAAGCTGGCCTTGCGGGTCGCTGCACAATGCCTCGTAAGAAACGTGCAGTACCGGGCGGCCAAGGGGGCGCATGCCACGGACCCGTCTCCCCCGCATGGCGTACGTCCAGATAGTATGGGCCAGCGACCGGCCCTTGCGCTTCGAGGACGAATGCTGGCCACGTGGATCCTTGAATAAATGCACCGGAATCAGTTCTAGATCAGGATTCTTCTCCAACTGGGAGAAGTAGGTGCGACGACGGGACGTATCCACGATGGCACGCGCACCGGACGCCTCAAGCACTGAGGCGTAATAATCCCTCAACGCTTGGTGGTCCAGACGTTTCTGGTTATCGTAACCGGACTCGAGTGTTGCGAGTGACTGACCTCTGTTTCGCAATGCCTGCTCTACACGGGACCAAAAGGGGCACTCGTCCGGGCTCGTTGCGCCACAACTACAGCTCTTCCTGCCGTGCACAAAAAGCGGGATGTTTTTGGTTCCACCCGTGGCCACCACTTCCGAATGGGCACCGAGCAAGCGTCCAAGCAGGGTTGTGCCGCTATGCCCCAAGCCAAGCAGGTAGATAATCTTGATAGTCAATTCGAAGCTCCTTACTGCGCCCCAATCACCGTGGACGCGTCATTCGAAGACCGCATGATACCAACCCCGCGCACCTAGATCCGAACGAGCTCTTTTACTTAAGCAGGAAGAGAACCAGCGATGGCGAGCAGCACGCAGGATACTCCCGACAACCTCCATTCAGAAAATGGTCGGCCAGTCGTGTTCATCCCCGTCTCGGGGGCATCAGGCGCAGGAGAGTACTACCGGTGCGCAGCCATCGCCGAAGCACTTCTGACCATCTCACCCAACCTCCCGGTCCACTTCATTATCAGCGCCGAAGCAAGCATCTATCGGGATAGACGCTTCCACTACCATCCCATACCAGGCTCGCCGACACACTGCTCGATTCAAGTAATAGACTACTTGCGACACCCTCATCCTGCTGCCGTTGTCTTCGACAGCAGCATCCGCACCCAGCAACTGGCGGCGGCCAAATCGCTGGGCGCCGCCGTGATCGCAGTGGTATCGAGATCCTCCAAGCGCCGCCGGCTGTTGCAGCCGCTCAAGCTACGCCACATAGACAGTGCCTGGGTCATCGCTGCGCCCCACAATCACCGGCAAAGGCGAGGTATCGAGAGACTGCTCACTCTGGGATGGGGCGGACGGCTGTCGTTTGGCGGTACCGTCCTTTCGCCTCCTTGCGATAAAGACCTTCCGAAAGAGCTCGCCCACGACACATACGCCCTTGTCGCACCAGGAGGCGGTGGTGGCTTAATCGACGGAGAACGCGCCGACAAAAAGTTCGCTGAGATCGCCTGGAGGGTGTCGAGAGAGGGGATTTCGGTATTATTTGTCCCGGGACCGCTAAGTCAAGTGGCGTTGCCGGCCGCTAGCAGGCTTACCGCCATTCGCAGCCTATCTCCTGGTGGACTGATGGCTGCAATGTCGCACGCACGGGTGTGCATCGTTGGAGGCGGGAGCATACTCGGGCAGGGCCTCGCCCTTGGTAAACCCTGTATCCCCTTGCCGGCGGGCGGGCGCGACCAGCCTGAGCGAATCGCACAACTCATCCACCGCGGCTTACTTCAGGAGTTAGAGGATTATTCAGCCGCTGCCGTCTCGGCTGAGGTCATCAGACTGTGGCGGGACGAGGAGTCGAGAACCAATCTCTCATGCCGCGCGAAAAGCTCTGAGTACACCGACTCGGCAGCGCACATCGCAAGAGACATCCTCTCTCTCAGCTCGGCAAACAGCGTGGAACGATGAACCGGGGCTTCCCCACCTACTCCGCCAGACTGCGCGAACCGGCCCGGACTAGCCGGGCCGTTAAACGGAACCGTTACGGCTCGCGCCGGCTCAGGCGACGCATTTCCTCGTCGTCGGGATCAAAATCCTTGATGAAGTATTCCGCGCCGCAGTACGGGCACTTGGCCTCGCCGGTCTTGTGGATCGGCAGGTAGACCTTGGGGTGGGAGTTCCACAGGTACATGCCCGGCATGGGGCAGGACAA
>SLLK01000037.1 GCA_007134115.1 Gammaproteobacteria bacterium
CGATGCGCCAGTGCCGCGGGCCGTGACGCGGAAAAGCGCGCCGTCGGCTACGGGGGTGTCCGCGGCCATATCCTCGCCGCTCATCAGGTTCGCCGGCAGTGCCTCGATCACGTAGCGCGGCGGCTCGCTGACCCCGGGATAGTCCTCCACCGGGCGTCCTGTTCGTTGCCAGTCAATCTCCCCGTTACCGCCCGCGGCCTCGTTGTGTGACGCGGGGAAGAATCCCCTGTCCGCATCAAAAGGTGGTAAAACGGCGCCCTGCAGCCAGGCTTCTCCCGTGCGCAGCGCAGTTTCAGCTGCGGCGAAGGCAAGTTGTCTGTCTGCTTCGGCGCGTGCCATGCGCTCCTGCAAAGCGGCTGTGCGCATGGCGGCAACGCCCATGATGCTCATCGCTGCCACCAGTAGCAGTGTGACTACCAGGATGGCGCCTGTCTGTCGGCCACTGTCCGTGTGCATGTTCGGGCCTCCTTTCCCGCCACATCGGTGTTCGTCTTGAGCTGATGCAATCCCGCCGCCATGCGGCGGCGGGGCTATTAAGGTCAGCGCAGTTGCTTCCAGGACTGCCGCCCGCGGCTGTCGTCACCCCGTTCGACGGTGACATCAATATCACCGCTAGAAGTACTTGTGTACTTGTATTCCCGGGTGCCGGCAGAGATCACAGCCGGGGTGCCGGTCGGGGCGCCAATACCGGATTCGCCCTGTATGCCGCTGACCGGTACCCACACCATTTCCCCGTCTATTTCCACCTCGACCCAGTTACTTTCATCGAAAGTGCCGTCGCCGACCAGATCGAACGGGCTGAAATGTAGCCTGCCCCCACTGAGGGCATCCATTTCCATTAACCATCCGGTGCCACCGAAACCGCATGCTTCCCCGGAAGGAATCAGCGTGGTGAATATGATTCTGTCGCCCCGGAGCACGGCAGAGCTGATCACCCGCTCGCTCTCACGACCGTTTACAGGGCTGATCAGGTCGAGAAACCAGCCGCGTTGGCTGGAATAATCCACCGCATGCTGTGAAGTCACTCGCAGGTTGAAGGTGCCGGCCGCATCGCCCTCTACGGCGTCCTGATCGACCTCATCAATAATGACCTGTTGTTGCAATTCAGCTTCACGTGCATCCGTAATGCGGTTACCTTCGGCAAAATCACGAATACCGTAGAAGCTTTGCACTTCCCTGTCATTCGGGTTGACGGGCACATTGATATCGTCGAGCAGGAATAGACTGCCGGTGCCGAAGTAAAGCATGAAGCCGCCTTCCGGATGCAGCCCCAGCCTGGGACGAGTGGTGATGGGCTGAACTTCACCGTCGGGACCGCGTGCCTGAAACAGTGGTTGCGGGGTGTTCGCCGAGGTGAATTCCGATCCCCATTGGTTGGCATTGTTGCCGCTAAGGTCGAAGCGCCAGAGGTTGCCCAGCATGTCGCCGGCATACACGGTGTCCGTGATTCGGCGGTTGGCTATGCCCAACGGCACCGGCGTAGCCATACCATTTTCTTCTACGGAGTCGGTGCTGGCTTCGAGCTGTGCCAGAAGCGCGCCGCTTTCGAGGTCAACCACAAACAGGTGAGATTCTCCGCTCTCGCCGCCGTACCCGTCGCCGAAAATCACGACCCATGTCTCGTTGGGTAACCGTGCCACGGTAGGCTGGCTGACCGAGTAGCCGATGTCTTCATGGCTGAATTCCCACATCACGTTATCGGCGCCGAAGGAATCCGGTTCGGTGATATCCAGGGCAAATATGCTGCCACCGCCCGCGCCGGTGGCGCCTACCAAGACCGTGCCCCAGCGCTCTTCGGAGTCAAACCAGGCGTCGCTGACGCGGGGTGAACCGTCGACATAGAAGCGATGCGTGTATTCCGGGTCGGTGAGCTCGCTAAGGTTGGGATAGACCTCATTGGGTACAAAGGCGAATACTTCCTCACCGGTTTCTGCGTCAATCGCGTGCAGCATGCCGGCGTTGGCGCCGAAATAGAGCATTTCCCGGCGGTCTGCATGCAAGGCTCGGAAATCGAAATAATTTTCGCCTTCCTGCCCCGGAAGTGTATCAAAGTCAAAATCGGGGGTGCCGACTACGACGGGATCGGAGTTGACAATGCTGCCCAGCGCTGTGTTGCGCGCCCTGAAGTCGCTGCCCTCATATGTATCGTCGCCCCGCAGCCACCATAGCCGGTCCTCGCCACGACCGTCATCGACATTGAGGCTATTGCGATTGAGTGCTGCCATCTGGTCCCCGGTCAGCTCATCGTCGTCCCATATGAAGCGGGCGCCATTGCCGGTCTCGGGGTTCCAGGTGACGATGTTGCGTTGATTGGGAGATGGAATGAAGTCGCCGGCATCCCACAGCGGTTCGTCCGCAACCTCGCCGCTATCCTCGTCGAGCTCGAAGGCCAGCAACTGGCCGCTCCAGTCTCTTGTGTCGTAACGCCCCTGATAGATCAGGGTCTCGGTATCCAGTCGGGTAGAGTTTGTCGCCACGGCTGCTGAAGAGGATTGCGCGTCCCGCACGATCTGGGCGAGCAGATCGGCCATGACATCTTCAAGCTCGGATTCGTCGGCCGCGTCGCGGATCCGCGATGTGCCGCCGGCCACGGCCAGGATGTCGAGCGGATTGTCGTAGGCGTCGAAATCGGGGCCGCTGAGCACGTTATTCAGCCCCGGCGGCAAGGCAAAGCCCACGATATGGGTTTGCACCGGGTTATCCAACGCGTCTTCCGTCCTCTCGTAGAGATCCCGAATGGCGTCGCGGGCACTCAGGACAGCTGATCCGGGGTCATCCCCATATTCTGAGCCGTCCGGCGCTACTGAAGGCAGTCCATCGGTCAGC
>SLLK01000329.1 GCA_007134115.1 Gammaproteobacteria bacterium
AACAGGGCGGGGTGCGGATCATCCCGTGCCAGCAGACGCAACAGCAATTCGTTGAGATAAAACCCCGACATCAGCACATCGCCGGCCATGGTCGGCAGACTGCCATCGCGTTCCGCGCCGGTGAGCGTAAACAGCTCGCCGCGCCCGCGCCATGACAGCAGCAAGGGCTGGAACGGCTGCAATACACCACGCCACGGCGAACCGGCCCGGCGCACACCGCGCGCGACCAGACCCGCACGGCCGTGCCGGGCGGTAAACACTTCGAGTAACTGGCTGCTGTCCCGGTAGTCACGCCGGTGCAACACCCAGCCGGCCTCCAGCTCCGCCCGGCCCGGCGAGGATGCCGGCGTTGCGCCAGCGCCTTCAGTCATAACCCAGTTCCGTCAGCATGCGCTCGTCATCCGGCCAGTCCGCACGAACCTTCACATACAGATCGAGGTGAACCCGCTCCTGCAGTTCCTCCTGCAGCGCCAGCCTCGCCGCGCGGCCCACGCCCTTGAGGGCCTGACCACCACGCCCGATCACTATAGGCTTGTGTGCTTCGCGTTCAATCCAGATCACGGCAGACAGCCAAAGGCGGTCCCGTTCGCGACGAAACTCCTCAATCGCCACGGATACGCCGTAGGGAATTTCCTGCTGCAGGCGCAGCATCAGCTGTTCGCGAATCATCTCGGCGGCGAGGAAGCGCTCACTGCGATCGGTCACCTGGTCGACCGGAAACAGGGGCGGCCCGGGCGGCAAATGGTTGATCAGTTCCTGTTCCAGTGCTTCGATATTCTCGCCTTTGGTGGCGGACAGCGGCACCATGAACAGGAAGGGGTGGCGCGCTGCCATCTGTTCCAGGAATGGCAGCAACCGGCTGCGTGGCGAGACCAGGTCCACCTTGTTGATGACCAGCGCGGCCGGACGGCGGCTGGCCGCCACCGCCTCCAGCACGCGCTCGTCATCGTCACGCCAGCGCAGCCCCTCGATTACCATCAGCACCAGGTCGGCATCCGCCAGTGCGGTGGCGGCGGTACGATTCATATAACGATTCAGCGCCCGACGTTCGCCACCATGAATACCCGGGGTATCCAGGAACACAATCTGGCCGTCGTCCCGCGAATGGATACCCAGAATGCGGTGACGCGTGGTCTGGGGCTTGCGCGTGACGATGCTCACCTTCTGGCCGAGAATACGGTTGAGCAACGTCGATTTACCCGCGTTGGGCCGCCCCACCAGGGCCACCATACCGCTGCGAAAGCTGTCTGTCTGATCATTCATCTGCGGCCAGTGCCTCCAGTGCCCGTCGCGCCGCTGCCTGTTCGGCGCGACGGCGGGTTCCGCCCTCGCCGATCCAGCTATGCCCGGCGTCCACGACACAACTGACGCGAAACTGCTGGCGATGGTCGTCGCCGCTGACGTCAATCAATTGGTATTCCGGCAGGCCCAGGCGTCGCGACTGCAGCAGCTCCTGCAAACGGGTCTTGGGGTCCTTGAGATCGGACAGGGCGGGCAAATTGCGCAGGCGGTCAGCGTACAGACCGGTGATCACCTCGCGCGCGGCGGCAAAGCCACCGTCTATATAGACCGCGCCAAACACGGCCTCCAGCGCATCGGCCAGGATGGACTTGCGGCGAAAACCGCCGCTTTTGCGCTCGCCCGAACCCAGCCGCAGGCACTGCCCCAGATCCAGCGCCAGGGCCAGCGTGGCCAGCGTATCACCGCGCACCAGGCTGGCGCGCAGCCGACTCAGGTCGCCCTCGCTGAGGTCCGGCCGCTGGTGAAACAGGGCCTCGGCAATGACAAAATTGAGAATGGCGTCACCCAGAAACTCCAGCCGCTCGTTGTTGCGACTGCCGGCGCTGCGATGGGTGATCGCGTCTTCCAGTACGGCCGGATCATTAAAACGGTACGCCAGGGCCCGGCACAGTTCTTCCAGCACCTTTCTCACCGGCGCTCCACCCGCACCTGGCGATCAAACCGGACGACCAGATCGATATTGCCGATCCATTCGGTACGCGCATCGTAACGCACCCGAAGTATATAAGCGTCGCCGTCGAGACTGATGTCCACATGCTCGCGGCCTACATTCCTTACATTATTGACCTGAAACTGCCGGTCCAGGGCATTGCGCAACTCTCTGGGCGACAGCGGTTCATCACGCACATCATCCCGCACCGCATTCATCGCGCCGTGAACGTTGAAGTATTCCAGGTAGATGCCGCCGATCCGAACCCCGGAATAGACCACAAACAACACCACCGTCAGCAGGAGAAGCAGCTGGAACCCCGTCATGCCCCGCTGGTAGTGCGGTCGTGTCATAGGTTCACCTCATGTCTCACTGAATGCGGTTACCGATACGATCCCACGACGGACGCATGCGGTTGCGGTCCCAGTGCATCCAGATGAGGAACGCCCGGCCCACCAGATAGTCTTCGGACACGGCACCCCAGCGTCTGCTGTCATCACTGTTGTCGCGGTTGTCACCCATCACGAAATAATGCCCCTGAGGCACCACGTAGCGCCGCTCCCCGCCATGATTACGCTCAGTCACCAGAATATCATGCCCCGACTCGCCAAGTTGCTCTCGATAACGATGAAGTGGTACCGGACTTTCGGCCGGGCCGTCGTATTGACCCTGATCCTCCAGTGCCACCGGCTCGCCATTGATGAACAGCTGCTTGTCGCGATAGACCACTTCATCGCCGGGTAAGCCCACGACGCGCTTGATGAAATCCATGGCCGGATTCTCCGGATACCGGAAAACCATCACATCACCACGCTCGGGGTCACCCAGCGACAGGATGCGGGTGTTGGTCACCGGCAGCCGCAACCCGTAGC
>SLLK01000295.1 GCA_007134115.1 Gammaproteobacteria bacterium
CTCCGGCCGGTAGACCTGCAGGTTGAGGCGCAGGCGCGCAGTCAATTCATCCACGAAGCGATAGGTCTCCGGGAACAGGTAACCGGTATCAATCAGCACCACCGGAATGTCCGGGCGCTCGCGCGTCACCATGTGCAGGGAGACCGCTGACTGTGCCCCGAAACTGGATGCCAGCACGATGCGTTCGCCGAATTGCTCCAGCGCCCAGCGCACGCGGCCGGGGGCATCCAGCGCCAGCAGGTGCGCCTGGTGCTGCACCGGATCGTGTTCAGCGTGCTCGTGCGCGCTGTGGTCCGCTACCGCTTGCAGATGTGCCATGTCGGGTTTGCCTGCGTGTGTCTGCGAATGTGAGTGTCACCTTAACAACGCCCACTAAGAACCAAAAGGAATGAAAGATAATATAGTTATTCATCAATGGCATTTCATCGCCTGTGTTCCCGCGGCCCGGGTGCGCCGGAGGTGTTCACCGGGGATTGCCGGGGTTATGGTGTGCAGGGTGTGAAGCCGTGTCGGAGAACAGGTGATGGAGCAGAATATGCTGAATCGATGGTTACGACTGCGGGCTGGCGGGGGCCGGTTTCGCCGGCCGGTGTCGTTCGCCCTGGTGATGGCGTCCATGCTGACGCTGGTGCTGGTGACCGCCTGCGCGGATCGGGACGGGCCGGCGGTGCCCGGGGACGGGCAGCAGGTGGTGCTGATTACCGGATCCACCTCCGGCCTGGGCCGGGAGGTGGCCTATCGCATGGCGGATGCCGGTGCCCACGTGATTGTGCACGGCCGTGATGCGGAGCGCGGCGAGGCCGTGGTGCGCAAAATCAACGAGGACAGCCCGGGCAGCGCACGCTTTTATCGCGCCGATTTTGCCGGGCTGGACGCGGTGGAAGCGCTGGCCACGGCGATACTGCGTGATTACGAACGCCTCGATGTGCTGGTCAACAATGCCGGCATCGGCGGTCCCGAAGAGCGCACTGAAAGTGATGATGGTTACGAGCTCACCTTCCAGGTGAACTACCTCTCACACTTTCTGCTGACCCACCGATTGCTCGGCTTGCTTGAGCACAGCGCCCCGGCACGCATCGTCAATGTCGCCTCGGCAGCACAGACACCCATCGACTTTGATGATCCGGGCATCGAGCAGGACTATGACAGCTGGCGCGCCTACGGGCAGAGCAAGCTGGCGCAGATCACCTTCAGCAAGACGCTGGCAGGGCATCTGGCGGACAGCGGCGTGACCACTTACAGCCTGCACCCGGCGACCTTTATGGATACCCGCATGGTGCGCCAGGCCGGCATTGACCCGCGTGCCACCGTGGATGAGGGCGCCGAGGCGGTGATGCGCCTGATGACCGGCGACGATGTGGAGCACGGCGGCTACTACGATGGTCTGGAGCGCGACCAGGCGCATGCGCAGGCCTATGACGAGCAGGCCCGCGAAAAACTGTGGCAGTTAAGTCGGGAGTATGTGGGCCTGGAAGATTAAGGAAACGCTGATCTATTCGTCGCGTCTCAGGCTTTGCCAGAAAGTCGGCATCAAGGCGCGACGTTGGAAGCGTATCCAGATACGGTGAAAAGGCGCAACGCAGAGGCTGATTTTCTGGCAAAGCTGCGAAGGGCGGGCCCTGTCGCGCTCATCTGCGGCGTTGCTGTGCTCAAACAGCGCCTTGCAGCTTCAACGCGACAGGCCCGCTGAGAGGTAACGAATAGATCAGCGTTTCCTTAAGGCGGAGCGACGCTACCCGGGTGCCCCGGCCTGGCGGTCCTCGGCGCGGGCCTTGAGCGCCCGGTTCATGGCCTCGAAGCCCGCCCGGGTGGTGGTGTTGAGGCTGCGCCACAGCAGCGGCACCAGCAGGCCGGTGAATTTTTCCCCGTGATAGAAGCGGGTGCCGCCGATGCTGGCCGACGGCTCCAGGAAGAACCAGTGCTCGCCGGTAAACAGGCCCGGTACCCGCAGGCTGCCGCGCCAGCGCAGTTCGCGTTGCGGCTCAAGGTTGATCACCCGTGGCCGGAAAGCCATCGCCTTGCCACCGGGCGGGCGCACGCTGATTTCAAGCGGTTCGTTGTGGCCCGGGGTGCCGCTTGCCTGAATGATGAACGGGTTCCATTGCGGGTAGGCGTCGAAATCGGCGAGTACCGCCCATATGGCAGCCGGTGAGGCGTTGATTTCAATATAGGTGTCGATCTGGCGCACGCGGTGTCCCTCGCCGTGTTCCGTCCGTCTCCGGGCAGCATATCATCCGCGGCTCAACGCGCGGCTTCCAGTTCTTCCCAGCGTGCCATGGCCTGTTCAAGTTCCTGTTGCCGGGCGTCCATGGCCTTGAGGGTGCGCTGGATTTCATCGGCGTCGCCGCGGTAGAAGTCCGGTTCTGCAATCTGCTGCTGCAAACCGGCCAGTGCCTGCTCCAGGCTTTCGATGTGCGCCGGCAGTTGGTCAAGTTCGCGCTGCAGCTTGTAGCTGAGCTTCTTGCGCGCCGCAGCCGGCTTGCCCCCTGATGCCTTTTCCGCCGTGGGTGCAGGCGCGGGCGCTGGTGTGTCCGCCGTGTTGCCGTAGTGCTCAAAACCCCCACCCTGGCGCAGCCAGTCCTCGTAGCCGCCCACGTATTCGCGCACCACGCCGGGGGCCTCGAAGGCCAGCACGCTGGTGGCCACCTGGTCCACAAAGTCGCGGTCATGGCTGACCAGCAATACCGTGCCGTTGTATTCCACCAGCCGGTCTTCCAGCAGCTCCAGGGTTTCCAGGTCCAGATCGTTGGTGGGTTCGTCCAGCACCAGCACATTGGCCGGGCGGGCGAACAGCCGCGCCAGCATCAGGCGGTTGGA
>SLLK01000210.1 GCA_007134115.1 Gammaproteobacteria bacterium
CACCGGTGGCGCCATGCAACTCAGCGGCGGCGGCGTGCTGCGAAACCGCGAAGGGGCACTGATCGAGGGCGACCAGGGTATTGTCGCCAGTGGCGGCGCGATGCTGGAATTGCGCAACGACGGCGTGATCCGCGCCACCGGCGCGGCGCCGGCGCTGGATGTATCCGGTGGCGACAGTGAGCTCAACAACTTCGGCGAGATCGAGGGGGATGTGGCCATCGCCGGTGATTTCGCCCACGCCTTCAGCAACCATCTCGAGGCGCTGATCACCGGTGATATCGACTTCACTACCACTGAGGCTCATACGCTCGATAATTTCGGCACGGTGGATGGCAACATCGCCCTGGGTACGGGCGATGCCGTGTTTACCCTGGGCGGCGCCGGCTCGGTGACCGGCGATGTCGCGCTGGGCGATGGCGATAACCAGTTCAACTTTCACAGCGGCGGTCGTGTCGATGGCACCATCAGCGCCGGCACGGGCGCGAGCACACTGTCCCTGCTCGCCGGCAGCGAAGCCATTGGCCGGCTGGGCAATACTACCGGCGTGACCGACCTGCAAGTCGATGCTGCCGGTGTGAGCTGGCGCTTCACCGAGGATAACCAGTCTTTTTCCGGCGCCCTGAGTCTGGAAGCCGGCGAGCTTGACTTCCGCCAGCATCAGAATATCGCTTTCAACGCGGCTTCCTCGGCTGCGGCCGGCACCACCATGGCCTTTGGCGTCAATCAGAATGAGACGGATTTCGGTCAGGCTGACTTCGCTGACCAGACCCTCACGCTTGACCCGGACGCGGTGCTGCTGATTGACCCGGATGCCGGCGACTGGGGCAGTCCGGCAGCGGCCGATTTTACCTTCCAGATCTTCGAGAGCACCGTTTTTGACGGGACTTTCGGCACCGTTGAAGCCGGCTTCTTCGATCGCGATTTCGACCATGGCGCCGGCGAAGTGACCCTCACCCGCAATTTCGCCAACGAGCATGTGGCGGATACCCGCAATCGATTGGCGGTGGGCGAGGCCTTGCAGGCCATGGTGGATGCCGACCAGTTGAGCGCCGGGCTCGAGGGTCTGCGCAACAGCCTGCTCGGCACCCGCGGTGATGATCTGGCCCGCGCCCGGCTCGATGATCTCTCCGGCGAGCTGCATGCGGCCCAGACCGGCGCCCTGTTCCAGCACGGCAATGCCTTCCGCGACAGCGTGCACGCGCGCAGCGAGGCCCTGCGCGTGGCGCGCCACAGCAATACCCGGCAGCCGGTGCAGGTTGCCTCTGCAGGTACCCGCGGCGTGTTCATGCCGGATGAGTATGTGGCGCTGGCGGATGCCGCGCATCGCGCGTGGGCCCGGGCCTATCACACCCGCGGTACGCTGGACGGCAATGGCGGTTCTGCCGACGCCGATTACCGTATCAATGGGCTGACCGTGGGTTACGATCAGGCGGCGTTCGGCGACTGGCGCGTGGGCGCGGCTCTGGCGTTCGGTTCTTCGCGCACCGGCCGCGGCGGCGGCAGCCGCGACCGGCTCAACGTGGATTCGGCGCGCGGCTCGCTCTACGGCCTGTACAGCGATGGGCCGTGGGACGTGCAGGTCCTGGGTGGCGGTGCCTGGCTGGAGTTCGACAGCGAACGTACCGTGATGGGCTCCACGCAGGCTACGGATTATGAGGGCCGCGAATGGTTTGCCGGGGTGGAAGGGGGTTACACCATGGCCGTGGCGGATGGCGACATCCTGTTGCGGCCGGCCGCCGGGCTGGACTGGGCGCGCATCGCCCGCGATGGTTTCAGCGAGGATGATGGCGGCGGCCTGGAGGCCGAGTCTTCAACCACCAGCCGCGCCGAGGGTCGCCTCAAGCTGGAGGCGGCGATGCCCCGTGAAACCGCCGGCGGTATGCACTGGACACCCACGCTGCGAATGGCCTATGCGCGCGACCTGGTGGACGACAACGCCGAAATGACGGCGCGCTTTGTGGGTGATGATTCGGGTCAGAGTTTTGTGGTGCGTGGCGCCGATACCGGCCGTGACCGGTTTGAGGCCGGCGGTGGCGTGGTGTTGCGCGCGGCCGAGGATATGCAGCTGCATTTCGATTACTCGTTTCACACCAGTGCCGGCCAGCAGGGGCATACGGTCTCGTTTGGTCTGCGCCAGCACTGGTGAGTGCCGGGCCGAACCGGATTCGGCCATGAGTGGCAAGGGGGATGCCGTGAAAGGTCCACCCGCGATTATCGTCGCTGGCAGTGCCCGACGTGGTTAGGCTGATCGCTTGTGATCGGCGATACGCTCGCGCGGCCTGCCTGGCGCTGCTTGCGCTGCTGCCGGCCAGCGCGTTCGCCTGGCAAACCGGCGGCGATGTGCGTGCCGGTTATTTCGCCAGCGAACGCAGTGACCGCGACGGCAGCCAGAGCAGTGCCGATGAGTGGCAGTTGCGCGTGCGCACCTCATTGCAGACGACTCCCGATGACAGCCATGGTTTCAGTGCACGCCTGCGTGCCGCCGGGCGCTTCAGCAGCCGTCAGGATGGCAGCGTGCGTTTCCGTTTGCGCGCCTGGTCGCCGGGCGGTGAGGGTTTGTTGCCCGGTGAGGCGACCTTCGACGAGGCGTGGTTGCAGTACCGCGCCCGGCGCGGTGACTGGCGGGTCCGCCTGGGGCGTTTCCAGACCGACTGGAAACTTGACGGCGTTGCCGGCAAGTCGCTGGATCGTAATGACAGCAGCAGCGTCAGCGTGAACTGGACGGACGGCGTGCATGTTACCCGCGCGCCGGTGGGTGGTTGGCAGGCGCATCTGATCGTCGACTATAACGACCGGCGCGGCGGCACAAC
>SLLK01000314.1 GCA_007134115.1 Gammaproteobacteria bacterium
AGTGCTGTGGGGGGACGGGTTGGCCGTGGAAGAGGTCGCCGAAAGCGCCGGCACCATTGCCTATGAATTACTGTGCTGCGTGACCCGCCGTGTGCCGCGGGTTTACATTTAGGGAAACGCTGACCTATTCCATGGAAGGCATAAATCAGCGTTTCCCTGGACCGCCTATTCGACGACGAAAAAGCCCATTTTGACCCCGGCCAGTTCGATGACATCGTTGTCGTTGAGTGTCTGCGCGGTGGAACCGATGCTTTTGCCGTTGATCGAGGGCGCACCCTTGTCGCCGGCGGAGGGTACATAAACGATGGTGTAGCCCTCACCGCGGCGCGTGATGGCGGCTACCTGTACGCCCGGCCGGCCGACGGTGGTCAGGGGCTTGTTGAGCTGCATTTCCTGGCCGGCGTTGGCGCCGCTGAGCACCTGCAGTTTGGCCGCCGGCAGTTTCTTGCCGCCGTCTGCTCCGGCACCCTTGTCTCCGGTGGCCTGCTGCACCGCCTCCTGAACGTTATCCATACTGGGAATGCCTGCTGCGGCCTTGCGCCCGGGGCTGATCACCATGGTGCGTTCAAACTCATCCTCGCCGGCACCCTGGTCGCTCTGGTAGTGGAATTCGCAACCGCCCATGGTGATGATGTCGCCGTCGGCCAGGGCGTGCTTCTTGACCACCTTGCCGTTGACGTAGGTGCCGTTGGTGCTGCCGAGGTCTTCCAGAAACGAATCGCTGAGGATCGTAATGACGGCGGCATGGTTTCCGCTCACCGCGCGATCATCTACCTGGATGACATTGTCCGGTCCGCGACCGATAGTGATCTTGTCCTGGTCCAGGGCGTACTCGCCCGTTTTCTTGCCTTTCTGTCGCAGAATCAGCTTGGCCATGTTGCACAAAACCCTGTAAGGCGCCGCCGGCGGGCGGTCACGAGAAGAAATCAACAAAGCGGTCGAGCCAGCGCTGGCGGTCGCCCGGCGAGTCACTGATGCGTCCCAGAACCACGGAGATGTTGTCACGGCCGCCCGCCTGATTGGCGGCCTGCACCAGTTCGGTAGCAGTGTCGCCAAGGTTATCACCAAACTTGTTCAGGGTTAAGCGGATGGTCTGTTCATCCAGCATATCGTTGAGGCCGTCCGAACAAAGCAGGAGGATATCGCCGGGCGCCACGGACTCTTCCTGCAAATCTACTTCCACTTCCTCTTCCACCCCCATGGCGCGGGTGACAATGTTGCGATTAAGCGATTTCTCGGCCTCTTCGCTGGTGTAGAAACCGCGGTCCACCAGCTCCTGGAGCAGCGAATGATCGCTGGTCAGTAATTGCATTTCGCCACCACGCAGACGATACATGCGCGAGTCACCGACGTGGGCAATGCTCAGCCGGTCGCCGTGATACAAACAGGCGACCAGGGTCGTTCCCATACCCTGGTAGCGGGTGTCTTCGCTGGCGGCGCGGAATATCGCCGCGTTGGCCTCGACCACTGCCTCATGCAGCAACATGCTGGCCAGGGTGAAGCCCGAATCGGGGTCGGTGTGATTGCGTTCCAGTCGCGGCAGGCCCTCTTCCATCATCCGCCGTATGTTCTCCACGGCAATGGCGCTGGCAATTTCCCCGGCCTTGTAGCCGCCCATGCCGTCAGCAACCACCAGCAGTCCGAGCTCGCCATCGGTATGGATGGCGTCCTCGTTATGCTCACGCACCTGGCCGGTGTCGGTGAGTCCTGCGACTTCCAGGGCGCTGCTCATTGCCCGCTCCGGGGGGTGTTGCCGGTATCCAGCTGTGCCGCGCATCGGCGAATATCCGCGGCCACCTCTTCGCCCGTCTGATGTCGCTCTGCAGGGTCCTTGGCCAGCATTCGGTCCAGGATCCCGGACAGGCACTCCGGCAGGTCCTTGCGCACCTGACGGATGTCGGCATGGGGTTCATTGTTGATGCGGTACATCAGGGTGGCCATGGAGTCGGCGCTGAACGGCAACTGGCCGCTCGCCAGCTGGTAGAAGGTCACGCCCAGTGAGAACAGGTCGGAGCGACCGTCCACCTTGTGGCCGGCCAGCTGCTCCGGCGACATGTAGGAAGGCGTGCCCAGAATCATGCCGGTCTTGGTCTTGCTGGAGTCGGTGATACGGGCAATGCCGAAGTCGGTCAGTTTGATCTGGCGCTTGTCCGGCTCGTACATGATGTTGGCCGGCTTGATGTCGCGATGAACGACATTCTGCTGGTGCGCATAGGCCAATGCCTCGGCGGCCGTGGCGATGATCTCGAAGACCTCCGGCAGCGCCAGCAGATTGTCCGGCTTGTTGTAGCGCGTGAGATCGTTGCCGTGCAGGAACTCCATGGCGATGTAGGCCAGATCCTGTTCCTCGCCGGCATCGTAGATGGTGACGATTGCCGGGTGGGTGAGCCGGCCCGCCGTTTCCGCCTCGCGGAAGAATCGCTCCTTCACATCCTCGATTTCGTCGGCCTCGAACTCGTCGGCCAGGGCCATGGTCTTGATCGCCACCACCCGGTTGATCTTGGGGTCGCGGCCGAGGTAGACGGCCCCCATGGCGCCCTTGCCCAGTTCCTTTTCGATCTCGTAACGGCCCAGCATGGGTTTCTGGACCTCGTCGTCGCCCATCACCAGAGTGCCGGGACCCGAGCCGCCGCTGCCGCCGCCCAGCATGACGGTATTCTCCATGGTCTCGGAGCGCTGCATGCGCTTGCGCAGGTCACGGTAGTCCGGATTGTGTTCCGCCATATAGCGATACACGGCGCCGGCCTTGTTGAACTGGCGTTTGCGCTCGAAATCAAGCGCCAGGTTATACAGCACGTCCATCATTGAAT
>SLLK01000356.1 GCA_007134115.1 Gammaproteobacteria bacterium
GGTTTGCAGTGTGCATGGTGGTTCCTCCACTCCGCCCCGTCCGCCACGACGCCGACATCGTGCCGACACTGCCATCTTACCATATCGAGGCGCAGCACGGCGAATGGCTGGATCGAGCCCACACCGGTCATTCACCCAGAGCATGAAGCACTTGATCCACATGCAGGTGCCGCGAAGCACCCGGCCCAGATTGACCGCTCGGCCCCTGTGGCAGGCTGGCCAGGGGCGGCCCCGAAATGGTCACTCCTGCATACCTCGTGATTTTCGCAGCTACGCAGACCGAGTTGCATGACCAGCACCGTCCCGGATCGCCTGTCGGTGGTCGTTCAGATACGCTTCGAGGCGAGCAACCAGTTGTGTATATCGTCCTTCCCGAGCGTCGATGGGTTTGTGAAGCTGCAAATGCACGGAGGGTGTCAGTAGCGGCCCCAAAGTCCGGAGCGCAGCGCGTTTTGCGTCATGGCCTCGGACGAGATCGGCTTGTGCCCGCGGTTCCGGTAATAGAGGTCTCGGATCTCTGCGTCGGTGCGACGTGTAGGTACGTCACCGCGCCGCTGACGCATCCGGGCTGCAAGCTTTTCATGCAGCCAAGCGCGCAGTCCCTGCAAGGTCAGGTTCGAACCGTCGGAGTGATCTAAAGGAATTTGGGCCATCTTGTCGCTCCTCTTGCGCGTGGCGCAATTTGCGCCGGGTAGGGACAAGCTGCCTGAGCAGAGGTCGAATCGGGTAGTGCAGAACCCGAAGCACCTCCGCTACAGGTTCTGAACTGGCCCGATTCGGTTTTACTGTGCTACCTTTTGCGCAAAAGGGAGGTGACGCGATGCCCGCAAAGCCTTACGGAATGATCTGCCCGATCACCCACGCGGCCGAGGTGCTGGAGCCACGCTGGACCCTGCCGATCCTGACCGAATTGTGGGGTGGCTCGACACGGTTCAACGACATCCGCCGGGGGATCGGGAACATCTCGCCGGCGCTGCTGTCCAAACGCCTGAAGGAACTTGAGGCGATGGGGCTGGTCGAGCGGATCGAGGACCGCGCCGCCGGCACCGTGGATTACCTTCGCACCCAGCGCGCGATTGACCTCGAACCGGCGCTGACCGCGCTTTCCGAATGGGCGCAGTGCAATATCAAGGCGCGCGTTGCGCTATGCGATTCCGATGTCTCGACGCTGATGTGGAAGATGCGCAATCATGTAATCACTGAGGAACTGCCGAACCGGCAGGTGGTGATCCAGTTCCATTTTACTGATCCTGGGCTGCTCTACGACACCTACTGGGCGCTTTACCGCCCCGGCGGGCCGATCGAAATATGCTCCACGATCCCGGACTTCGACATCGACGTCTATGTCGAGACCGAGAAGGTTTCACTGGTTTCAGTTCTACTGATGCGCACCACAATCTCGCGTGAGATCGAGGCCGGCCGGCTGTTTCTAAGCGGCGATGCGGTACTGACTCGGACCATGGACCGCTGGCTGAAGACCGGCGACTATTCGCACCTCCAGGGGATCGAATTACTCGACACACCCCTGGCGCCGGCGGCTGAATAGGGCGCGATCGGTTCGCTGGGCGGCGGCGCTCCACGTCGGTGTCGCCACGACAGCGAACGAACACAGAGCTTCCGCAGCGAATGTCCGGAAGGTCTCGCACGCTGCTCGTCCACCGCTCCAAATGCTGCATGATGCGCGAGTGGCCGGTTTGGTGAAGCTGCGTTGCAGCGTCCGACCGGGGTACGAAAGTCAGCTAAGGGCCGGGCGCGTTACCATGGCCGACCACGGTGCGAAGCTTTGCAAAGCACGCTTCCTGCGCGTTGCTGTCATTCGTGGCCAGCGCAGCGAACGGCAGGTCACTGCCGACAGTGCAATCCAACGGCCGCACATCAGTTCGCCTCGGCTCTGTTCACGATCGCCTTGAATTCGGTCTCACCAATGACCTGGATGGGGTGGCCGGCGTTCTGCATCTCTTCGGCCCGTCGATGCTTGCTGCTCTTTGCGTGCCCGGCAAGGACGGTCAGATCCTGATCTCCGACGACCAGATGGGTCGTCTTGTTTGTCATCGAAGACTTGACGTTCATCCCGACACGCGCGGCCATTGCTGCGGCTTCGCCGCGCGACATGCTGAGTGCGCCGGTGAAGACTATCACCGAACCGGATAGCGCGCCGGTCGGATCGCCCTCCCGTGCGATGGCGGCGGGATAGTGCTTCCGGGCAGGTTTGATCACCTTGTCGAAGGTCAGATTGAGGTGCGCTTCAGCATGCAGGACCACCAGCGCAGAGGCGCGCGCGTCTTCGCCCGCGTCGTGGTGTTGAAAGTCCAGGTCCAGCACCTTCTTCAGGTTTCCCAGCCCGTGGCCGCCATTGCCGCGCAGTTCCGGCCAAGCCCGGCGGGCGATGGTGACGCTGTCTGCCCAGCGAAAATCCGGCGGATCCATCCCGCACGACCGGCAGGCCGCATCCACGGCCCGCTTGTCGAAATTGCTGTGCTGGACCAGATGATGGCGCGACAGCAGCGGAAAAAGGCGATCAAGCAACTCGTCGAACCGGGGCGCGCCGGACACATGGTCGGGGCCGATGCCGTGGAGCCGGACGTTGAACGGGTCGAACCGCGTGCCGGGGTTCACCAGCGTCGAGAATGTGTGGATCCGTTTGTCGGGGAAAACGCAGGCCAGCCCGATCTGGCAGATGCTGCCCGCGTCGCTGCATGCCGTTTCCACGTCCAGCGCGATGAAGCGGAAATCGCCCTCGGGGATCATGGTGCGCATAGCCGGGCATCCCCCAGTGTGCTGGCGAGGGTCAGGCAGGTTTCGACA
>SLLK01000290.1 GCA_007134115.1 Gammaproteobacteria bacterium
AAGCATTTACGAGCAGATCGAGATGCCTTTGGTGCCGGTGCTGGCGGCTATGGAGGCCCGCGGCGTGCTGGTGGACCGCGAAATGCTGCGCCGGCAGAGTGGCGAGCTGGCGCGCAGCATGGCCGAGATAGAGAAAGCGGTGCACGAGGAAGCCGGCGGGCCGTTCAATCTCGGCTCGCCCAAACAGTTGCAGGAAATCCTCTTTGACCGCCTCGGTCTGCCGCCGGTGCGACGCACGCCCAAGGGTCAGCCGTCCACCGCCGAGGACGTGTTGCAGGAACTGGCCGCGGAATATCGCCTGCCGCAGCTGATTCTGGACTACCGCAGCCTGAGCAAACTCAAGTCCACCTACACCGACCGACTGCCCGAGGTCATCAACCCGGACACCGGCCGCATCCACACCTCCTATCATCAGGCGGTGGCCGCCACCGGGCGACTGTCTTCGTCCGAGCCCAACCTGCAGAACATCCCCATCCGTACACCCGAGGGGCGGCGCATTCGCCAGGCCTTTATCGCCGCCGAGGGCTACCGGCTGATGGCGGCCGACTATTCGCAGATTGAACTGCGCATCATGGCCCATCTGTCCGGGGATGAAGGGCTGATCGAGGCCTTTCGGCGGGGCCTGGATATTCACCGAGCGACCGCCGCCGAGGTGTTCGGACTGGCGACGCCGGACGCGGTGAGCAACGAACAGCGTCGCTCCGCCAAGGCCATCAATTTCGGCCTGATCTACGGCATGTCCGCCTTCGGGCTGGCTCGCCAGCTGGGCATTGGCCGCCATGAGGCGCAGCAATACGTGGATCGCTATTTCGAACGCTATCCGGGGGTACACGATTTCATGGAGCGCACGCGCAGCGAGGCCCGCGAGCGCGGTTACGTGGAAACCGTGTTCGGTCGCCGCCTGTATCTGCCGGAGATCGGCGCGCAGAATGCCCAGCGGCGCCAGTATGCCGAGCGCACTGCGATCAATGCGCCGATGCAGGGCACCGCAGCGGACATTATCAAGCGCGCCATGATCGACATCCACGCCTGGCTGGAAGACAGCCGTTTTGACGCGCGCATGATCATGCAGGTGCACGATGAACTGGTGTTCGAGGTACGCAGCAAGGAGGTGGATGCGCTGATCGACGAAGTTCGCCCGCGGATGTGTGCGGCTGCCGAACTGCGTATCCCGCTGGAAGTGGATGTGGGGGTGGGGGATAACTGGGATGAGGCGCATTAGCCCGCCTTTGCCGGGCGTTTTGGGTGGTTAAGGATAAAAAAACCCCGACAGGGTGTGGGGACACGGGGTCTGTCGGGGTCAGTTGCGCTCCTTTTCCGCGTCGGGGCAACGCGGGCGGAGCCGCACTCAGGGGGAAATCCCGGGTGGTGCTTTTGCCTTGTGTCTATGGACCGCAGGATTGGGGAAAAATTCCCCGCCGTGGTCTTTATGCCGCCGTCTGATCATCCAGCCACCGGGTCAGTACTTCGCGGGCTTCTTCTACGCCCAGGCGGTTGGGGGCGGAGAATAGTTGTGCGCTGAACTGACTCTCGCTGCCGGCGAGACTGCGGCGGACCTGTTGCAGGGCGTTCATGCCGGCGCCGCGGCTGAGTTTGTCGGCCTTGGTCAGCAGCATGTGGCACGGCAGTCCGGCGGCTGCGCACCAGTCGAGCATCTGGCCGTCAAAATCGGTCAGCGGCCGGCGCACATCCATCATCAGGATCAGCCCGCGCAGGCTGCGGCGTTCGCGGAAATAGCCGTCGAGCAGCTCCGACCATTGCCGTTTGACGCGCTCCGGCACTTTGGCAAAACCGTAGCCGGGCAGATCCACCAGCCGCCGTGCTTCGCTGCCGGCGGCAAAATAGTTGATCAACTGGGTGCGACCCGGCGTTTTGCTGGTGCGCGCAAGCCCCCGCTGCTCGGTGATCGCATTGATGGCGCTGGATTTGCCCGCGTTGGAACGTCCCGCAAACGCCACCTCGGCGCCTGCGTCGTCGGGCAGGCCCGCCAACTGGCTGACGCTAAGCATAAAACGGGTGTCGTTGAAGTGCTCTGCTGCCATCGGCTTGTTGCATCCTGAAACGCGTTACAATGTGTGGCGCCGGGGGCGCAGTTGACCCCCCACGGTTATCCCGGTGTAAAATCGGGCGTTTGCAGGCTCCGGGTCGGGGCTGTGCAGTGTACCGCATTCAGCATCATTGGCATTCCGGCGTGCAATTTGTGGCGCTTCAGAGAGGCGATTTCGCGCATGAACAAAAGGCTTGTATTGGTGGCTGCCGCCGCCGTGGCTCTCATCCTGCCCCTCGGTTCGGCCGTGGCCGGCGATCCCGAAGCGGGCGAACAGAAGGCGCAGCCCTGCGCTGCCTGTCACGGCGCCGACGGCAACAGCGTCAATCCCGAGTGGCCGAAAATCGCCGGGCAGAACGAGCGGTATTTGCGCGACCAGCTCAAGGCCTACCGTGACGGCACGCGTCAGAACGCATTGATGATGGGCCAGGTCGCCGATCTGGACGACCAGGACATCGCCGATCTGGCGGCCTTCTATGCACAGCAGACGCCGCAGATTGGCAGCGCGGATCCGGATTTGGTGGAGCTGGGCGAGAAGATCTATCGTGGCGGCAATCCGGAAACCGGCGTATCCGCATGCATGGCGTGCCATGGTCCGTCCGGCAAGGGTAACGCGCCGGCCGGCTATCCCATGCTCAGCGGCCAGCACGCCGAGTACACGGCGGCCGAATTGCGCGGCTATCGCGACGGCGAACGCGCCGGCACGCCCTATGCCAACATGATGCAGTCCATTGCCGACCGTATGAGTGACGAG
>SLLK01000088.1 GCA_007134115.1 Gammaproteobacteria bacterium
ATGCGCGAGAAGCTTGAAGTTTTCATGCGCGATTTCGTCATCCCGGAAATCCCGCGCTGGCAACGCGAGGTGGACGAAGGTTATCGCCCGCCGCCGGTGGTCGAACAGCTCAAGCCGCTGGCGCTTGATGAAGGCTTGTGGAATCTGTTTCTGCCGGCCTTGCGTGACGATGAGCCCGGTACGCGGCTGAGCAATTTCGAATATGCACCGCTGGCCGAGATCATGGGCCGCGTGTCCTGGGCGTCGGAGGTTTTCAACTGCTCGGCGCCCGATACCGGCAATATCGAGCTGCTGCACATGTTTGCCACGCCTGAACAGCGTCGGCGCTGGCTGGAGCCGTTGCTGGCCGGCGACATACGCTCGTGTTTCGCCATGAGTGAGCCGGATGTGGCCTCCTCCGACGCGACCAATATACGTACCGGCATCGCCCGCAAGGGCGACAACTACGTGATTAATGGCCGTAAATGGTTTATATCCGGTGCGGCCGACCCGCGATGCCAATTGGCCATTGTGATGGGGGTGACCGACGCGCAGGCCGAGCCTCACCAGCGCCAGAGCATGGTGTTGGTGCCCATGGATACCCCCGGCGTGGAAGTGGTCCGCAATATTCCGGTGATGAACCGTGAATCGGTGGAGGGCCACTGCGAGATTGTGCTGCGCAATGTGAAAGTGCCGCGCGATCACTTGCTGGGCGAGGAGGGGAGCGGTTTTGCGCTGGCCCAGGCGCGCCTGGGTCCGGGACGTGTGCATCACTGCATGCGCAGTATCGGGGAATGCGAACTGGCACTGGAGCTGATGTGCGAGCGGGCGCTTGAGCGACGCACGTTCGGCGAGTATCTGCATGAGCACGGGACCGTGGCCGAGTGGATCGCGCGTTCGCGTAACGAGATCGAACAGGCGCGCTTGCTGGTCATGAAAACCGCCTGGTTGCTGGATCAGGGGGGTATAGAGGCCGCCCGCCGCGAGGTCGCCATGATAAAGGCAGTGGTGCCCCCCATGCAGAACACCATCGTCAATCGGGCCATGCAGGTGTTTGGCGCCATGGGTCTGTCGCCCGATACGCCGCTGGCGGCCATGTGGAGCTGGGGCCGCGTGTTACGCATTGCCGACGGACCGGACGAAGTCCACCTGCGCAGTGTGGCTCGCCAGGAAATGCGTCGTGCACGACAGCGGCGTGGCGTGACCGAGGTGTACCTGACACCGCCGGAGCGTCTGCGTCAGGCGCGCGGCGTGGGTGGCGACTAGTCAGTGAGGCGTTGATCGGTTCGTCACGTCTCAGCGGGTCCTGTCGCGTTCCGCTGCAAGGCGCCGTGCGCAGGGAAGGCTGGTGTATTCCGGCGGGTGTGCTATAGTGCGCGCCTGATGCACTCCGGTCTGCATCACGCTTTCGCGGTTTTTCCCGGGCAATACTGGTTTGTTCTCTGAAGTCCCGGTGTCGCCTCTCAAGGACCTGCCCCGAATTCCGGATATCCCACTCAGCCTGGACCGGGCCCTCGTTGACAGCATGTGCTGCACATGGGCAGGCACCCCAGGAGTACTTCTATCAATGTCTTTCAATAATTTCGGCCTCTCGGCCGCGCTGCTTCGTGCTGTCAATGAACAGGGTTACGATACCCCCACGCCGGTGCAGGCACAGGCGATCCCCGCCGTGCTTGAGGGCGGTGACATCATGGCCGCGGCACAAACGGGTACCGGCAAGACCGCCGGCTTTACCCTGCCCATGCTGGAGCTGCTTTCGCGCAACGCTCCCAAGGGTCATGCGCGCCCGGTGCGTGCGCTGATACTGACGCCTACACGTGAATTGACCGCGCAGGTTCAGGAGAGCGTCAACACCTACGGCCGCTATCTGCCGTTGCGCTCCATGGTCATCTTCGGTGGTGTGGGCATGCAGCCGCAGGTTCAGAAGCTGCGCCGCGGCGTGGATATTCTGGTAGCCACGCCTGGCCGCCTGCTCGACCATATGCGCCAGCGTACCGTCGACCTCTCGCAGGTCGAGATTCTGGTGCTGGATGAAGCCGATCGCATGCTCGACATGGGCTTCATTCATGACATCCGCAAGGTGATCTCGGCCCTGCCGAAGCAACGCCAGACGCTGCTCTTCTCGGCGACCTTCTCCGACGAGATCCGCAAGCTGGCCAGCGGCATGCTCAACCAGCCGACGCAGATCGAAGTGGCGCGGCGCAATACGGCGGCGGAAATGGTCACCCAGGTGGTGCACCCGGTCAGCCGTGATTCCAAGCGGGGTCTGCTCAGCAAACTGGTCAGTGAAGGTAACTGGCAGCAGGTGCTGGTGTTTACCCGCACCAAGCATGGTGCCGACCGACTGGCCAGGCAGCTTGAGCAGGACGGCCTGGGCGCTGCTGCGATCCACGGCAACAAGAGCCAGGCTGCACGCACCCGGGCGCTGGCGCAGTTCAAGCAGGGCAAGGTACGCCTGCTGGTGGCGACGGACATTGCAGCGCGCGGGCTGGATATAGAGCAGCTGCCGCACGTGGTCAATTTCGACCTGCCCAGCGTGCCCGAGGATTACGTGCACCGTATCGGGCGCACCGGACGGGCCGGCTATGGCGGCAAGGCGCTGTCCCTGGTCTGTGTGGACGAGGGCAAGTTGTTGCGGGACATTGAGCGCGTGCTCAACAAGTCCATAGAGAAGCAGGTGGTGGCCGGTTTTGAGCCGGACCCCGCCGAGCGTGCGCAGCCGCTGTTCAAGAAGCCCATGGGGCGCCGTCCGGCGCCCGGTGGTGGCCGCCGTCCGCAACGCGGTCGCCCGGCAAGTGCGGCTGGCCGGCGTTGA
>SLLK01000383.1 GCA_007134115.1 Gammaproteobacteria bacterium
CTGAAAACCTGAAACTGAACACTGAAAACGCCCGGGCGAGCTGCGCTCGCCGGGTCATACCGTCAACGGCCAGAAAGCCCACAGGCCGAGACAGGTCACAATCATCAGCAGCACGTTGAGAGGGGCGCCGACCCAGGCGAAATCGGTGAAGCGGTAGACGCCGGTGCCGTAGATCATGGTGTTGGTCTGGTAGCCCACGGGGGACAGAAAGCTGGTGGAGGCGGCGAACATGACTGCCAGCACCAGCGGCAGCGGTTCCATGCCCATGATCTGGCCCAGGGATATGGCGACCGGGACGAGGATGACCACCGAGGCGTTGTTGCTGACAAGCTCGGTCATCAGGGTGGTGACGGCATACAGCGCCATCAGCACGAGCACCGGATGCCAGCCGGATGCGTAGATGGCGATCAGGGCCCCCAGCCAGTCGGCGCCGCCGGATTTGGCCATGGCGATGCCCAGGGGGATGACCCCGGCGAGCAGGAAGATCACATCCCAGGACACGCCGGAGTACATGTCCTCGCGCTGTACGCAGCCGCTCACCACCATGACGATGACGCCGGCGATGGCGGTGACCACGATAGGCAACGGGGTGGCGGCGGCAGCGAGTACGACACCGGCCACAATGGCCCCGGCCACCCACATGTTGCGGCGATCGAAATCGTCCTCGTGTTCGCCCAGTACGACGACATCGGGATGGCGGCGCAGTCGCTTCAGGGCCGTGGCGGACACTTCCAGCAACACCACCTCGCCCACGTGCAGCGATTCCCCGGCCAGTCTGAGGGTGTCCACTGACTCGGCGTCCAGGCCGATGAGGCGCGCCCTGTAGCGCTCCCAGAAGCTCACCCGTCCCGCGGTGCGCCCGGCGAACAGCAGGCGGTTGCGCAGCAGTACAGGTACCAGGCGCCCGTCGCCGCGCACCCGCCGTTCGTTGTCGAAGTCGGACAGCACGGCTACGTCCGGCGCCTTGATCAGGTCCATGATCTGGCGCAGGCTGGCGCGCACCAGCAGCACGTCGTCGGCGGCCAGCTCACGACTCTGGGCCTGTTTGCGCCAGGACTTGCCACCGCGTACCAGCTTGATTACATCCACGCCGGTATGCGTGGTGAAGCGGGCCTGGCGCAGCGTTTGACCGATCAGCGGACTATCCTCGGGGATGCCCAGTTCGACTACGAATTCCTCGTCGGCTTCGTGGGCAATGGGTGCGGCATCCTCGCGAGGCATCAACCAGCGACCGATGGTGATGAAGTACAGCAGTCCCACGGCGAGCACCAGCAGGCCCAGATGGGTGAACTCGAACATGCCGATCTCCCGGCCGAAATCGGGATCATCCTTGAGGATGGCCGAAGCCAGGATGTTGGTGGACGTACCGATGACGGTGAGGGTGCCACCCAGCATGCCGAAGAAACTCACCGGCAACAGCGTGCGTGCGGCGGTCATGCCGCTGCGCCGCGCCATGTCCAGTACCAGCGGGATGGCCACCGCGACGGCGGCGGTATTGTTGATGAAACCGGATACCGGTCCGACCAGCAGGGCAATCATCAATATCTGGCGCAGTTCGGAGCGACCCACCAGCGGGAACAGTTTTTGTCCCAGCACATGAATCAGCCCCGAGCGCTGAATGCCCGCCGACAGTATGAACATGCACAGCACGGTCACCGTGGCGGTGCTGGACAGCCCGGAGAGTCCCTCGGGGATGGTGGGGAAAGCGCCCTGGAGGTCAACGCCGCGATCGAGCAACCACTGCGAGTGGAAAACGATCGGAATGCCCATCACGGTGACCATGATCAGCAGCGCGGTAATGTCCAGCGGCAGCTTTTCACTGGCGAACAGGTAGAGGGCGCCGCAGATGATCATGAAGACCAGGGCGATTTCGACGGTCATAGAAGCGGGTCCTGCTGACGTCCGACGCGGTGTGGCCGGAGTGAATGCAGCCTCAACGGGGGCGGCCTGAGGGCGCGATCAATCGGGTGCGGGTCCTTCCCACTCCGAACCGATGGGACGGCCGTCCTCATCCAGAAGGTCCTCAAGCCCGGCCGGCCGGGGCTGTTGGGCGTCACCGGCGTCCGGCCGGTTCGTGCTCCAGCGCGAACCTTGTTCGTCATCGTCCGGTGGCCTGGTGGCTGGCGGATTCCCGGTCGGGCGCGAGGCTTGCGGCGGCGGTGAAGGTTCCTCGTCGGCCCGGTGGCTGTCCTGCGATGGCTCTTCGCTGTCCTGCGATGGCTCTCCGCCCGGGCCGGGGTGGGTATGCCAGCGCTCCCCGGCGTTCTGGTCATCGCGCCAGGTCAGCATGATTCCGGCAGTTTCATGCGTGACCCCGGGATCGGCTGACTGTGCCTGCGTCAGGGCCGGTGCGGAGCAGAAGAAGATCAGACCGGCGCAGACTGAACTGACGCCTTTTATGTGTTCCATCGCGGTCATCCTGCGGTGAACGAATGGCTGTAATCAATATCCGTTTCCGTGCATTGCCTGCGACGCCCATGCACTGTTTCAGTTTGCCGCCTGTGGTTGTGCGGTCGGCGATACCTCTGCCCAGTCGCCGTTGTCCATGCGTGGTCGCAGAATGCGGGTGCGCGCTCCGGTGTCATAGGGCACGCTGCTGTAGTTCAGCGGATCATCCAGCGCCCCGTATACATCGAAGTCGTCGATGCCTTGCAGCGCCCGCAGGTAACCGGGGCGCGTGAGATCACCGGCTGACAGGGCGCGGGCGAAGGCCTCCAGGGCCACCACGCTCTGGATGTAGGCGAGCAGGGTGTAGGTATTGGGCGGCACGGCTACCCGGTCGCGCGTATACGCTTCGAAGGCTTCCATGAACTGGTTCATGAAGGCTGTGTCCTCGCCCCAGTAGGGAAACGGCGTGGCCAGGTGATAGTCGTTGAACAGGGCCCGGGTGCCCTCCGGGAGGCGAAAGAAATCATCTGTCCAGGAGGGGAAGTTGCCGGCCCAAACCGGGTTGTACCCGGACTCTGCCGCTGTTTGCAGGATGGGCAGGGTGGCGCTGGGCAGTGTCGCCATAAGCACATACCCGGCCCCGGCATCCTCCAGACCCTGCACCAGTTCGGTGAAGTCGCGCTGGCCCGGGCGGTAGGCCTGTTCCGTGGCAATCTCGATGCCGTGATGTTCGGCCGCCTGGCGCATGCCGGTCAGTGAGTCGAGGCCGTAATCGTCGTCCTGATAGACCACGGCGATGGCGGCGTCCTGTCCGCCTTCGGCCACCATCCAGTCGACAAGGCGCATGCTTTCGTGGTCGTAGGTGGGCCAGGTAACCGGAGTGTACTGGTTGCCCAGCAGTTGCGAGTTACCGGAAGTGGGGAAGCCCACGATGCCGCGCTCTTCGAGCAAGGGTGCTACCGCGCTGAGTGGCGGGGTGCCGAAGATGCTGCCGAAGAACAGTACGCGGTCCTGAATTTGTTCAAAATCGGTGACTGCCCGCTCTGCGTCATAGCCGACATCTCGCTCCACCAGACGAATGCGCCAGCCCTCGGGCAACAACTCGCTGTCGCCACGGTTGATCTGGTGCACCAGTACCCGAAAGCCGACGGCATAGGGACGGCCCAGCGATGCCGCCGGTCCGGATTCATCGGAAAGCACCCCCACGTAGAGCACGCGGTCTTCCGGTTCCACGCCCACCAGCGCTTCGGTTTCCTCGTCCGGAGCACTGCACGCGGCCAGCAGGACGCCAGCCAGCAGCAGGCCTGGTAACACATGCCAGCCGCGGAGCTTGTCTGAGCGAGCGATGTTCATGAACCATTCTCCCCGATTTTACTTGTGTCCGGTGCCCGGTGCGGGCAGCATTGTTATGCCCAAAGACTACCGCATTTGCCGGCAATAATCATGGGGCAATAGCACCGGGCGGGGTGCTGCGCAATACGACTATTTCACGGTGGGGAGAGAGCGCATGATTGTATTTCTGGTCGGTGTCGTCATTTTCTTCGGGGTGCATCTGTTGCCCATGGTGCCCGCGTTGCAACCAGCGCGTCAGGCGCTGGTGCGCCGGTTCGGGGCAGGACCTTATCAAGGGCTGTTTTCACTGGTCGCAGTCGCTGGTCTGGTGCTGGTTGTGGTGGGCTACGGGCGCATTGAGACGACGGTGTTCTGGTTCGCGCCGGCGTGGGGCTGGACGCTGAATCCGCCGCTGATGGTGGTGGCCACGGTGCTGGCTATCGCTGCCTACCTGCCCGGTAATATCAAGCGCTTTACCCGCCATCCTTTCCTGTGGGCGGTGATCGTGTGGGCCATCGCGCATTGGCTGGTGACCGGCACGCTGGCGGCCGTGTTGCTGTTCGGCCTGTTTGCCGTGTTCGCCGGGCTCGCCATGATCTCGGCGAACCTGCGCGGGGCCACGCTGCAACAGGCGCGCAAGCCGTGGTATCTGGATGTGGCAGCGGTGGCTGCCGGCCTGGTCGGCTATGTGACTATCGTCTGGCTGCATGGCTGGCTGGGTGTGCCGGTCGTGTAGGTGCGTGCAGGCACAAAAAAGGCCCGGCCCCGGGCGCGGGACCGGGCCTTTTTCAGTCGCGCCTTACTGCGTTTCAATATCCAGCAGTTCGACCTCGAAGACCAGTGTGGCCTCCGGGCCGATGGTGCCGCCGGCGCCCTGCGAGCCGTAGGCGAGCTCCGGCGGGATGACCACGCGCCACTTGTCGCCGACGCGCATCATCGGCACGATTTCCTGCCAGCCATCAATCACCTGGTTGAGCGGGAAGGTGGCCGGTTCGCCACGTTCCACCGAGCTGTCGAATACGGTGCCGTCGACCAGCGTGCCGTGGTAGTGCGCCACGACGCGATCCTCGGCGCCCGGACTTGCGGCGTCTTCCGGGCCTGACTCCAGCACTTCGTACTGGATGCCGTTGTCGAGTACCGTGACTTCTTCACGCTCGGCGTTCTGCTCGCGGTACTGAGCACCCTGTTCGCGGTTGGCTTCCGCATCCTGGCCGCCGCTGTCACGCCCGGCGCCCATTTGCTGCTGTTGCCAGGCCATGATGGCATCGTCCATGTCGGCGGGTTCCATCAGCAGTCCTTCCTGCTGGCGCTTCGCGCCGTGACGCAGGCCCGCGATAAAGGCTTCCAGATGCAGCTGTTCGGCATCGTGAGGCATCTGTTCACCGCTGCGGTAGCCGATGGCGTAGGATGCTTCCTCTTTGCTGCTTTCCAGTTCACTGACCTGTTCATACTCCGTTTGCTGGCCGCAGGCGCTTACGCCGGCAATGGCCAGTATCAGTGCAATCTTTCTCATCGTGCCTCCGTTGGCATCAGGTGGCCGTTGCGGCCTGTTTGATCATGCAGGCGCTTCGCGCCAGCGCTACAGTGTGCTTACCGCGGCCTTCCGGTGCAAGCGTGTGCCCGGCTGGTAGACTGACGACCTCAATCTGACAGGGAGACAGGCATGGCTGCAGTGTCCGGCGTGCGCGGTGGTGCCGGCGTGTGGGGCTGGCTCGCGGGTGTGTTTCTGGCACTGGCCGTGGTGCTGGTGGTGCAGTGGCTGGTGGGCTGGGCCGAGGTCGGCCGGGCCTGGTTGCAGATTCCGCCGTCGGCGCTGGCGGCGGCCATGCTGCTGATGACGGTCAGCTACCTGCTGCGCGCCGCACGTCTGGCACGGCTGGCCGGCGTCGCCGGCGTGGTGGCCACGGCCTGGCAGTGGGTCCGCATTTCGGTGTTGCACACGTGCGCCGTGAATGTGTTGCCGATGCGTGCCGGGGAGGGCGCCCTGCCCTGGATGCTCAAGCGCCACGGCGATCTGTCGTTGCCGCGCGGACTGGGCCTGGTGGTGGCCCTGCGCTTGCAGGACCTGGTCGTGATGGCCGCGCTGGGTCTGGTGGTTGTGGTGACGTTGTGGGCCGGGCTGATGGCCGGCGCGTTGGCTGCCTTGCCGGTGCTGCTGCTGGGCCGCTGGGTGGTGCGCACGTGGCCCGGCTGGCTGTTGCGGTGGCTGGACCGGGGGCCGGTATGGGTCGCGCGTCTGGCCTGGCCGTTGCGCCTGCTGGCCGCGCGGCCGCCGGGCGTATATTGGCTGGGCGTGGCGGCGTGGACCGTGAAGTGGCTTGCCATGGCGCTGATTATTCACGCGGCCACGGCGGTGGCGCCGGTGCGCGCTGCGATCGCTATCGCTGCCGCCGAGGTGGCAGCGGTGTTGCCGGTGCAGGGTATTGCCGGGGCCGGTACTTTTGAGGCGGCGGTGACCGGCGCACTCACCCTGACCGGTCTGGATGCGGCGCAGGCGTTGCAACTGGCGGTCATTCTGCATCTGTTTATTCTGGGTATGTCACTGCTGCTTGCCGCACTGGTGGCGCCGTTGGGAAAGCGGCGGGGGTGATGTCGAGGTCGGCGGCATGACCGGCGGCGCTGGCCGGCGTCTGCTTTACACTTCTCAAACCCCTCTTCTATACTCGCGGGCCTTGTCCCGAGGCCTTTTCGCCCCATGAATAAAGCCGTTGCCCAGCCCATTCTGTCTATCGTGGTGCCTTTTTTCGAGGAGGCCGGCAATGCCGTGCCCATGGTGCGTGAGATCATTGCCGCCATGACGGACTACAAGGGTGAATGGGAACTGATCTGCGTCGACGACGGCAGTGCCGACGACACCTTCGCTCGCTTGCAGGAGGCGCGTGCTCTGGACACCCGTCGCATCCGCCTGCTGCGCTTGCGACGCAACTTTGGCCAGACCGCGGCATTGCAGGCGGGTATCGATGCCAGTCAGGGCGAAGTCATCGCCACCCTCGATGGCGATCTGCAGAATGATCCGGCCGATCTGCCGTACATGGTGGAAGAACTGGTCCGGCGTGATCTGGATCTGCTCGCCGGCTGGCGCCGCAATCGCAATGATGGCCTGTTGCTGCGCCGCCTGCCTTCCATGGTGGCCAACATGCTGATCCGGCGGGTGACCGGGGTACAGATCACCGATTACGGCTGTGGTACCAAGGTGTTTCGTGGCGAGGTGTTGCGGCGCGTGCGCCTGTTCGGCGAAATGCACCGCTTTATTCCGGTATGGATCGCCAGTGTGACCGCTCCGGCACGCATCGGCGAAACGGCGGTGAATCACCGTCCGCGGGCGCAGGGGCGCTCCAAGTACGGCCTGTCGCGTGCTTTCCGGGTGTTGCCGGATCTGCTTTCGGCCTTCTTCTTTTTGCGCTATCGGGCGCGGCCCGGTCATTTTTTCGGCTCCATCGGCATCGCTTTCGGTATGGTCGGCATGGCCATCCTGACCTGGCTGGCCGTGGTCAAGCTGGGTTTCGGTGAGGATATCGGGCATCGGCCCCTGCTTTTCGTGGGCCTGCTGTCCATGGTGTTCTGCATACAGTTCCTGACCACCGGCGTGCTGGCGGAGTTGCTCGCGCGGGTCTTTTTTGAGTCGGCGCGGACCAGCCCCTATGTGCTGGCCTCCGATTCCGGGCGGCACGAGGAAGGGGCGCGGAAGGAAGCACGTCCGCCCGATACGGAGCGCCGGCGTGGTCACAGGGGCTGACTGGCGCGCGGCCCTGCACCTTGCCTGGCGCCGCGAAGGACACTGGTGGCTGGCCGTTGCTGCCACCTGTGTGGCGGCCTTTTTTCTGCGCCTGGGTGCCTACCCGCTGTTCGACCTTGATGAAGGCGCCTTTTCCCAGGCGACCCGCGAGATGATTGCCAGTGGCAACTACCTGGCCACCTCGCTCGACGGTGAACCCCGCTACGACAAGCCCATTTTCAGTTACTGGATGCAGGCGCTGTCGGTGCACCTGTTTGGCCCCGTGGAGTACGCCTTCCGTTTGCCCTCCGCGCTGGCCGCCGCTGCCTGGGTGGGCGCCGTCTTTGTCTTCCTGCGCCAGCGACTGGACGTGGCCACGGCGGGTATTGCGGCCCTGTTGCTGTGTCTGTCGCTGGGGCCGTTCATGATTGGCCGGGCGGCCACCGCCGATGCCTGGCTCAACCTCTGGCTGGCCCTGACCTTCATCGAGATTGCGCGCTGGCGCGACGCGCCCCGCACGGCCACGCTTCTGCGTGCGTGGTTGTGGATGGCGCTGGGCTTTCTCACCAAGGGGCCGGTGGCCGTGGTGGTGCCGGCGGCGGCGAGCCTGATTTGCCTGCTGTGGGACGGCCGTGGCCGCGACTGGCTGCGCGCAGCGTTCGATCCGCGCGGCTGGCTGGTGTTCGCGGCAGTGGCCCTGCCCTGGTACGGCATGATTCTGTGGCAGGAGGGCCCCGGCTTCTTCTACGGCTTTTTTGTCGAGCACAATCTGCAGCGCTTCCTGGAAACGCGCGAGGGTCACGGCGGCAGCGTATTGTATTACCTGTGGGCGCTGCCGTTGATGCTGTCACCCTTCGCCGGCTGGTTGCTCGCCGTCCTGCCGCGCTGCTGGCGCGGGCCGCAGGGACTGGAGCGCTTGTGCTGGGTGTGGCTGGGCGTGGTCTTTGTCATCTTCTCGTTCTCCGGCACCCAGTTACCGCACTACATCCTCTACGGGGTGACGCCCCTGCTGGTGGTGATGGCGCTGCATCGCGAGCAACTGCGCAACATCTGGCTCGCCTTTGTGCCGGCATTGTTGCCGTTTGTCCTGCTGTTACTGGTGCCCGAGTTCCTGCGCCTGGGGTTGGGGCTGGTGGATCGCGCCTACGAAACCGCGCTGATTGAACGCGGCCTGGACGTGTTCGGGCCGGCCTACCGCGCGGCAGTGGCGCTGTTCGCTGTGGCTGCGCTGGGGGTGACGCTGGTTTCGCGCTGGCCGGTGTGGCGTCGCTTGCTGGTGATCGGCGGCCTGCAGGCGGCCGTGCTGGTGACGGTCTTTGTGCCGGCACTGGCCGAGACCCAGCAGACGCCGGTCAAGCGCGCGGCGGAAATCGCGCGCGACAGTCAGCGGCCGGTGGTGGCCACGGGCATCCATATGCCCACGTTCAGTGTCTACCGTGGTCAGGCCACCCCGCGCCGCATGCCCGAGGCGGGCGAAGTGGCGGTGACCCGCGAACACGTGGTGGCGCGCATACAAGCCCGGCATGATGACCGTGAGCTGGACATCCTCTACCGCGAAGGCGGCATAGTGCTGCTCGCTGTGCCGGTGGCGCCATGATCCGGTATTTGCTGCCGGCGCTGGAGTCGCACCTGCACGAGGCGTGGCGGGCAGAGCCGATGCTGTACAACCGCAGCGGCGGACGCTGGCTGCTGGTCACCGGTGCGGTGGCCGGGCTCGGCGCGCTGGTATTGTGGCTGGGTGGCGGTCCCCACGCGGGGTTTGTCACTCTGAACCATCACATGGGCCGCCTGCCGCCCGGCTTGTGGACCTTGCTCACCAGTCTGGGCGACGGGCTGGTGCTGGCCATGGCCGGTCTGCTGGTCGCCTGGCGCTGGCCGCATCTGTTCTGGGCGATGTTTCTGGGCCTGTTGACCACGCTGTTGTTGACCCACGTGCCCAAGGAACTGCTGGATATGCCGCGGCCGGCGGCGCTCCTGGCGCCGGAGGATTTCAATCTGCTGGGGCCGGGTCACCGCAGCAAGGCGTTGCCGTCCGGGCACACGCTGGCGGTATTCGCGCTGGCGGGTATTGTGATCTATGTGCTGCGCAGTACGGCGCTGCGGGCCGGCGTGTTGCTGCTGGCCGTACTGTGCGCGGCCAGCCGCATTGCGGTGGGCGAGCACTGGCCGCTGGATGTGCTGGCCGGCGCCGCCGGTGGCGTGCTTGCCGCATGGCTGGCCATCGTGCTGGCACGTCATGTGCCGGGCGGGCGCAACGTATGGGTGCACCTGGCGCTGCTGATGCTGTTCGTCACCGCAGCGCTGCATTTGCTGGTGTATGCGCCGCCCTATGCCTATGCGCGGCCGCTGAATATCAGCGTGGCGGTGTGTGCCCTGGCAGTGGCGGGCCGGGATTATCTGCTGGTATGGCCACGCCGTGCGCAGCGTCTCGCGCAGCGGGGCTGAAAAGCAGCGCGAACCTGCATCGTTATATGCTGTCATCAGTGAGTGTGGGCCACTGCAAGGAGATCGCCTGATGAGTCACCATTTCGAACAGGCCCCCGGTCTGTGTGCGCAGCCCGATGCCCGGACCCGGGACTTTGTCTTCAATCACACCATGCTGCGTATCAAGGACCCGCAGCGCTCGCTGGACTTTTATACGCGGGTGCTGGGCATGTCTTTGTTGCGCAAGCTCGATTTTGCCGCCGCCGGGTTCAGTCTCTACTTTCTGGGGATGGGCGGCGATGTGGCGGCAGCGGATGTTCCCGCCGATGACGCAGAACGCCTGGGCTGGGTCTTCAGCCAGCGTGCGGTGCTGGAGCTCACGCATAACTGGGGTAGCGAGGATGACCCGGAGTTTCGCGTTCACAACGGCAACGATGAGCCGCAGGGCTACGGCCATATCGGCATCAGCGTGCCGGATGTCCATGCCGCCTGCGAGCGCTTCGACAAGCTTGGCGTGGACTTCGTCAAACGCCCCGACGACGGGCGCATGAAAGGGCTGGCATTTATCCGTGATCCGGATGGCTACTGGATCGAGATCCTGCAGCCGCAACGGATGCAAGGGCTGGGCTGAGCCTGCGGTCGGGCACCGCCGTGGATCAGCGCGGCGCTGCCACGCGACGCAGCGCCACCACCCCCGCAGCCACCAGCACCACTTCGATGCCCAGCAACCAGCCATGGATGGATGCCACCGGGGTTTCAGTCAGCATGCCGGCGGCGCGGCCCACGGCAAAGCCGCCGATGATGGCGATCATGGCGATCAGCCCGGCCACCGTATGGCCGGGTTGCGTCAGGGTCCATGCGAAAAACACCCCCACGCCCAGCATGGCGCCGCCAAAGGCGGCACGCAGCTCAATCAGTGACGACTCCGGGGTCAGCCACAGATCGACCTGCGCCGCCATGGCCGCCGGCCATATCAGGTTCAGGATGCCGTAGCCGATGAAAAATACGGCGTTGATGCCGAGCAGAATGCGCGCAAGATTCATAAAGCCCCCGGGTCACGGATGTTTTGCCCAAACTGGCATGAAAGCCGGTCCGGGGCAAGCATGCGGTTGGTCGCCGGGGGTGTGATTGGGCTATGCTGGGCCAGCAG
>SLLK01000285.1 GCA_007134115.1 Gammaproteobacteria bacterium
AGCCCCCACCGCGTCTCCAGCCGCAGCCAGATTCCCGACAGCGTGTCGAAATCGGATTCCCGTGGCCACAAAACAAAGGGCTCGAGCTCGATGTAGAGCCACGGACGACCGACATTGCGGCGATATCGCGTGGCCAGCAGATAGTTATCTACCTGCGTCCGCGGGCGTGTAAACGCTTCGGCCTGTAAACGGGTATTCACGGCGGAGCGATCGCTAAGTCGGGTGGACACACTGACCCGCTGGCGCAGAAACCAGCCCAGCTCATCCTCAAAATTCTCCTCGCTCCACACCGCAAGCGAACTCACGCGAAACGCGCTGTCTTCGCCAAAGGGCCGGTCGAATTCAATCTGGCTGCGGCTTTCCAGACCTTCGGGGTATTGCCATGAGACCGTTTCCCCGATGCGCCACGACCAGGTATCGCCCAGCGGCCAGCGGTGTCTGTAACGCAACTGCACGAATGGCCTGACCCTGCTGCGTATACCGACATCCGCATCAATTTCCATGTTGTCAGTGCCGCGCAGAACCGCGCGCAGACCAGCCTGAAAGCCGGTTTCATCCTCTTCTTCGGAGCTCGCCTGCGCCGCGGACGAAAAACGGTCGCCCCGATCGTCACGCCGACTACGCAGGAACACTCTGGCCCGATCCTCCAGTCCCGGCAGTGCGATCTGGCCTGAAAAACCGGCATCCGTATCCGGCTCGCCGTCATCACGGAGACGCTGCTCAAGGACAATGCTCAGGAAGGTGCCAGGGGTATCGCTGAAGGTGTCGCCGGGCGCGGTAAAAAAGCTGTCCACCCATTGCGTGGGCTGGCACAGCGCCCGGGAAATCACCTGGTGGGTCCGGTCGCCCCAAGGCATTCGAGCGTCATCAATTTCTTTTTCCAGCTCGTCCTGATCGTCCAGTGCGCAGGGGTCCCGCAACACATGGCGACTGCCGTCCTGACGAATGATCACGACATTACCGTCTTCATCGCGGTGCCAGCCGCCCTCGCGACCAACAATCTCCGGCGCCAGCTGGGGTACCGGTTCGGCGATAAACACGGGGGGCGCCTCGTCCGCGGCTGCGGGCAACGCCGGGCAAAGCACCACCCAGACCAGCAATGGCCACAACTGCCGACGACCACCTGCACGCTGTCCGCGCGCCGGAGCTGAGGTCACTGAATTCATTTTTGCCAGACCGTTCACGCAATGAATACTTCATTTCCGGGGTCAGGAAGAACACAATACCCTGTGTGGTCTCAGGGACGGGGAGAAGCCCGGGCGCCAATGCCGGCACCACCGAACCCTAAGCAAATCCTGCAGCGAGCCCCATGATGAACGATCATACCCCGGCAGAGGCCAGCGTCCATCCCCGGGGCAGTTCACAGCCAGCACCCCGCTCAGAAAGACAGCATCTGGCGGGCATCCATTACCTGCCGCGCACGATTATCTACGCTTACAACGGGATCGTGTGGCCGGTGGTGCTCAATCACGGCGGCGCGGACCTGGTGTTCTGGGGCCTGTGGCTGGGGCTGCATTTCCTGTGGCCTCATCTGGCCTGGGTGCTGACCCGCTTCAGCACCAACCCCTTGCGCACCCAGCGAATGATGCTGCTTGGCGAAGCCGCAGTGGTCGGCTTCACCATTAACGAACTGGGTTTTATCGTATGGCACGGGTTTGCTGTCACCATCGCCCTGGTCGCCGCCACCATTGGCCTGGGCGCCGGCGCCCGTCTGCTCAGCATGGTCCTGGGCAGCCTCATCGCCGGCGCCCTCGGCTGGGGTCTGTGGCGCGGCTTCAGTTACTACGCCATGGCGCCGCTGGACATGCAGCTGGCCGGCGCGGCCGGTGGCGCCCTGCCCATCATCGTGATCACCTACGCCAGCGCGCGGGTCACCGAACACCTCCGCCGCGCGCGCCGGCACATGGAGAGTCGCTCCGATATTCTCGAAGCCCTCGTGGAAATGGGCATCAACCTGCGTGCGGGCGGGCAGGTGGACGAAATTGTCAGCCGCGCCCTGAAATTTTTGGCAGATTTGCTGCCCACCCGTGGCCTGGGTATTGTACTGCTCGACTGCCGCCGTCCGACCCTGGTCCACCACACCGCTTTCCACCGCATCGCCACCGGTCAGGCCCGCGACTTGCTGCACGCCTTGCTCGCGATACCGCCGGACGAACGTACCGGCATGCCCTGCCACGTCACTGTGCGGGGTGAGCAATGGCTGGCTTTGCCAATGAGCGCCCATCTCAGCCAGCTGGAAGGCTACCTGCTGGTGCAGGGTGAAATGCCGGGGAGCATGGATGCCAATGCCGCCTTCCTGTTCCTGGAGCAACTTGCCTCGGTGCTGGAGAGCACCCTGCTCAACACCCGACTGGAACGACTGGCGCGCACCGATCCGCTGACCGGGCTGCATAACCGGAGCTGTTTTGAGGAACAGCTGCAGCAGGCATTGACAAAACACAACAGCGCCGCCGCCACGCCGTTCTCGGTAGTCCAGCTCGACCTCAATGACCTCAAGTTGATCAATGATCAATACGGGCACGAGGCTGGCGACCAGGCGATACTAACCACAGCGCAGGTGCTGGACAGGACCAGCCGCGAAACCGATGTGCTGGTGCGCATGGGCGGCGACGAATTCGTCATCCTCGCCCACGACTGTGATTCAATTCAGGCCAGGCGCCTGCTTGAACGCCTGGAAAAGGCACTCGACGGGCTCCACGTCACGCTGAGCGAGCCTGACACCCGACCGCAGACAACTATCCCGCTGAGCCTGAGCATGGGCGCGGCCAGTACCGATGAAACGCCGGCCGACCAACTGCTCCAGCAGGCCGACCGCCGCATGTATGAGCACAAAAAGCGCTACCATGCGCAACGCGCCGATGGCGACCGTGCCCCGGGGAAAGGCTGATCCCTTCTTCGCGTCTCAGGCGTTACCAGAAGCTCAGCAGCAAGGCTGCGGCTTTGAAAGCACAGCCAGACGCTGCAGGCTGAGCTGACTGGCAAACCCCCAAAGGGCGGGCCACGCTGCTCAGCTCATTCAGCAAACGGGTCCAGCGCCTGTTGCGAGGGCATCAGGTGCACCTCGACACCATCCTTCCGCCCCTGCTGGAGCAAAAACCCCATCGTCCGCTCAAAGTCATCGATGAGCCGCGGAAAGGGCACCAGGGGTCGGGTCAGCGGCCGGGTGAAATCGTCCCAATGCACCGGGATCACCCGCCGTGCATTCAGCGCTGTCACCGTTTCGTTCCAGTAATCAGCAAGATAATCATCATCCTGAGCACCCAGGCCGCCGACGCCAAGAAACACCACTTCGGCCTCCCGGGACGACAGCGCACCGGATTCAAAACCGGCGCTGCCCTGGAGCAGCATTGAGCGCCCGTGATGTTCGACCAGCACGGCATAGCTGCCACCCTCCAGATATTCACCGACGCGCACCGGCGGTGACAACGGCTCGGTAATTTCACCCATCGCCTGACCGTGGGGCAGGTGCCGGGAAGGCATCATGGTCACACTGAAATCGCCCAGGCGCATTTCCCGGGGGCCGTTGACGACCATGATCTGCGACTCGGGCAGGCCGGCGCCACGCCCCACATTGGCCGTCGATTCCGAACCCACCAGCATCGCGCCGGTCAGGCGGGCCACTTCAGGGGCATCCATCACGTGATCAAAGTGCGAATGCACGACCAGCACCGCGGCCAGTTCATCAATGCCCGCCTGCGCCAGATGCTTGCGGATGCGCGCCTCGTCAGGCGCGATACGCCCGAATATCAACCGCAACACGCCCGGGCGAGAGAAAAAGCCGTCAGTGAGAATCGCCGTCTCGCCGTCATCGAAAAGCAGCGTGCTCACACCCAGCCAGGTCACCCGTAATTCAGCGGCGTCATCCGCCTCGCGCTCCAGCATCAGTGCCTGCCAGGGCTCCAGTAACGGTCGGCTGTGCCATTGCCAGGTCAACCAGAGCGCAGCGATCAGCGCCAGGCTCAACAGCACCAGCAGTGCGCCGCCGATCCACCTGCGTGCTTCAGGCAATGGAGAAGCCTCCATCGATGGCAACATACTGCCCGGTCATGTGCCGCGACGCATCGCTGGCAAACAGGGCCACCACACCCTTGAGATCCTCATCACCGCCCAGACGGCCCAGCGGGGTACGGCTGATCACATGCGAGCCGACCTCTTCCAGCACGCCGCTGGACATCCGTGACGGGAAAAAGCCCGGACACAGCGCATTGACATTGATGTTGTGCGGCCCCCACTCGGCGGCCAGTGCGCGGGTAAAATTGATCACCGCGCCCTTGCTGGTGTTGTAGGCAATGGTCTGCATACCCATGGACCCCTTGAGCCCGGCGATAGAGGCAATATTGATCACCTTGCCGCCGCCGTTGGGGATCATGCTCTGGCGGGCCACATGGCGGGTGAGGAAGAACAGCGAATCCACGTTCAGATTGAGCACCTTGTCCCAGGCGTGGTCCGGATAATCCTCGGCCGGCGCGCCCCACGTGGTACCCGCATTATTCACCAGAATGTCCACCCGCCCGAAATGCGACAGTACGCGGTCCGCCATGGGCGCAATGGTCTCGCGATCGGACAGATCCCCGGCCACCGTCAGCACGTCGATACCCTGCTTTTCCAGATGCGCCTGCGCGGCATCCAGCTCGTGCTGCTTGCGTGCCGTCAGCGCCACTTTGGCGCCCAGTTCGCCCAGCGCTTCGGCCATTTGCAGTCCCAGTCCGCGCGAACCGCCAGTGATCAAGGCCACCCGACCACTCAGATCAAACAGATTCTTCACACTCATCACTACCATCTCCCGGTTCCGGTGCCGGCCGCCGCACTGAATCAACGCCGGCCGTGAAAAAACGATGCGCGTCAGCGCCCCGCCATGGTATCGAAAGGCTCTTTTTCCTGATCCGCAGCCTCGGCCCGGGCCTTGATCAACTGCTTGATCTTCTTGTGCGGGAAAATATAAAACTGCTCATCCTCGACCGCCTTGACCGTCATCTCGGCGATCTCCGCCGCGGACAGACGACCATGGCTCACCGCGTGGCGCACCATCTCCTCACGACGTTTGCGGGTTTCGCTCATGGGCGCGGTATCGGCCAGTTCCGCCGGGCGGTTACGGTCCGCATCGACGATAGCCGTGGGGAAAAAGGCCGGACACAGAACACTCACGCCCACATTGGCCTGCACGTCACGCAAATCCAGGGCCAGTGTTTCCGAGATTGCCACTACCGCGTGTTTGCCCGCGTTATAGATACCGCCCCCCGGCGAGTTAACCCAGCCCGCAGCCGAGGCAGTATTCACCACATGGCCTTCATCCTGCTCGATCATCATCGGCACAAACGCCTTGATCCCCCAGGCCACGCCGTACATGTTCACGCCGGTCACCCACACCCAGTCGGCTTCAGTGCATTCCCACAGCGGGCCACCACTGCTCACCCCGGCATTGTTAAACACCAGATGCGCACCGCCGAAGGTATCAGCGGCCAGTTTCGCCAGCGCCTGCACCTCGGCCAGCTTCGACACGTCCAGCTTCATGGAGACACTGCGCGTACCCGGCACAGCCTCTTCCACCAGACGCTGCGTTTCCTGCATCCCGGGCTCATCCACATCACCCAGCACCAGGTGCATGCCACGTGCGGCGCAAACCAGCGCCAACTCACGCCCCAGGCCGCTGCCCCCGCCAGTGATTACCGCTACCTTGCCCTTGAGATTCTTCATTGCTGGCTCCCGTTGAATACGTGCATCGAGTCTTTTTTGATCGGCGCAGAGCTTGCCGTCGCCGCGCGCGGCCGCTTACCGAACGCTTGTTCGCCGGTCATCATACCTGCAACGCCGTGGCGTGGTAAGAGTGCCGCCGGTTAGTCTGCCCCGCGCCAGGCAGGGTACAATCCAGGCACGATCATGTTGCGAGGAGGTACACCTTGGCCAAATTACTGCTCAATCTCCGGCATGTACCCGACGACGAAGCCGATGAGGTGCGCGCCCTTTTGCGCGAGGCGGACATCAAGTATTACGAAACACCGGCCAACCGCTGGGGTATCACGGCCGGCGGCATCTGGATCAGTGATGAAGCGCAGGCACCGCGCGCCCGGGAGTTATTCAAGACCTATCAGCGCCGCCGCGCGCGCCGGGCGCGTGCCGACTGGCTGCGCCGGCGCCGCGCCGGGCAAACCCCCGGTCTGATCGCCAGCTTGTTGGGAAACCCGTTGCAGACCACCGCCCTGCTGGCCATCATCGGCCTCATCGCCTGGATAAGCACGGTGCCCTTCATGCGCATGGGCAGCTAGGCTGATCAATTCGTCGCGCCTCAGGCTTTGCCGGAAAGTCAGCATCAAGGCGCGAATCAACCATCAGCGACCCACCCATTTCATCTGCGCCCGGTCTCCTCCCGGACGCGCGCTCTGTGGTTCACAATCAGCCACCCTGTCGGCAACCTCAAATCACAAAGTCCACCTCGGAATTCACAGAGACTTTTTTCGGTGACTTCGGTGTATTCCCGGGGCCGCGAGCAGCTATCACGTTCAAGTGCGCGCTCAGGCCCGATCCGCCGTGAAAGCGATGACTTCGGCCAATGAGCGGGCACCCAGGGTTAAGGCAATCAGTCGGTCCACGCCCAGTGCCACGCCCGCGCAATTGGGCAAGCCATGCTCCAGGGCCGCCAAAAGTCGCTCATCCAGCGGCGCTACTGTGTCTCCCGCCGCGCGTCGCCGATCCTGCTCTTCAACAAATCGCCGGCGCTGCTCGGCGGCATCGGCCAGTTCGTGAAAGCCATTGGCGACCTCCACGCCATCCACAAACACCTCAAACCGCGCGGCCACCTTCGGGTTGCCCGGCTTGAGTCGCGCCAGAGCGGCCTGCTCGGCAGGATAGTCGGTAAGCACGGTGATCCGCCCCCGACCCAGCGCCGGGTACACCAGGGCGCTGCCGAGCAGGTCCAGCCACTCGGCGCGAGTCCAGTGCACCGGCCCGCTCACGGCGATGGCACCCAGGGCAGCTTCAATGAGGGTCTGGTCGCTGTCGCTCAGGGGATCCACACCGGCATGGCGCATGAAGGCATCACGATAGGTGACATACTCGGCATCGCCGCGTGTATCGCCCATGACGTGACGGATCAGGGCCACCGTTTCCGCGGCCATCTGCAAGTCGTCATAGCCGAGGCGATACCATTCCAGCAGCATGAACTCCGGGTTGTGCCAGCGACCCGTCTCGCCATCGCGGAATACCGTGCACAGCTGCCAGATGTCACCGGACCCGGCTGCCAGCAAACGCTTCATGGGAAATTCGGGGGAAGTGTGCAACCAGTGGCGGCTGCCGTCGGCACGGTCAACCGCCATGCTGCGCAGCGCCGGATCGGTAGCAGCAGCCGTGGACAACACCGGCGTGGTGACCTCCAGCAGGCCGTGCCGGCTGAAAAACCCGCGCACCCGGTTGATCAGCGCGGCACGTTGCTGAAGCATATCCAATGATGCCCCGGGCGCCCAGTCATGCATCACCCATCTCCGGAGCAAAAAACCCTGCGGCTATCAGCAGCACGGCGCATACAGCTGCCTATTCTTTGGCCCGCGAAAGGTATTCACCCTTGCGGGTATCCACCTTGATCAATTCGCCTTCCTCGATGAACAGTGGCACCCGCACCACCGCACCGGTCTCCAGCGTCGCGGGCTTACCCCCGCCACCCGAGGTATCACCACGCACCCCCGGATCGGTTTCCGTCACCTGCAACACCACATGATTGGGCGGTTCCACATTCAGGGGCACGTCATCCCACAGGGTCATCACGCAGGTGTCCTGTTCCTTGAGCCACTTCGCGGAGTCACCCACCGCGGCCGCGCCAGCGACATACTGTTCGAAGTCGTCGGGACGCATGAAGTGCCACTGCTCGCCGTCGTTGTAGAGATATTGCATCTCTATCTCGAGCACATCGGCCGCTTCTACCGTATCGCCCGATTTAAAAGTGCGCTCCACCACCCGACCGGTCTTGAGGTTGCGCACCTTCACCCGGTTGAAGGCCTGTCCCTTGCCTGGCTTGACGAACTCGTTTTCGACGATGGTGCAAGGATCCCCGTCGAGCATGATCTTGAGTCCACCACGAAACTCATTGGTGCTGTATGTGGCCATGGAATACCTGCTGTTATGCTGTGTTCACACCGACAATCGCCAGCGCCGAAACGTCCGGCGCAGGCCTCATGTACTCCGGTCACCACGCAGGCCCGCAACGCATCGCGTACAATGGCCGGGCGTGGTGGCGGCGCACCTTTAAGGAAACGCGCATCATAACCCGAACCGCCCCGGAGGCCTAAATGACCCCGCAATTGTCCGGGCGCAGCGAAACCTGGCAGCAGGCACTGGCGCAGGCAATCACCCGTCCACGGGAGCTACTCCAGGCCCTGGACCTGGATGAATCCTTGTTGGCGGGCGCCCACGCCGGGGCCGAGTTGTTCCCGTTAAGAGTGCCGCGCGGTTTTGTCAGTCGCATGCGCAAGGGCGACCCCCACGACCCGCTGCTTCGCCAGGTCCTGCCCCTGACGGCGGAGGCGCGTCCGCAGCCGGGGTTCAGCGATGATCCCGTCGGCGATCTGGCGAGCATGACGGTACCCGGCCTGCTGCACAAATACCACGGCCGCGCGCTGTTGATCACCACCGGCGCCTGCGCGGTGCATTGCCGTTACTGCTTCCGGCGCCACTTCCCTTATGGCGAAGCCCACACCGGGGGCCACCACCTGGCAAGCGCTCTGGACTGTATCCGCGCCGACCCCGGTCTGCACGAGATTATTCTCAGCGGAGGCGACCCGCTGTCACTGAGCGATGAGCGCCTGAGCCGAATCACCGACGAGCTGGCCGGCATCGGGCACGTCACCCGTCTGCGCCTGCACACCCGCACTGCTATTGTGCTGCCCGAGCGCATTACCGGGGCGATGGTGGATTGGGTATCAGCATGGCCGGGGCAGGTGGTGATCGTGGTGCATGCCAACCACGCCAACGAGATCAATGCCCCGGTGATCGCCGCGCTGCGACAATTGCGCGAGGCGGGGGCACTTTTACTTAATCAGGCCGTCATATTGCGCGGCGTCAATGACTCCGCGACCGCCCTGTGCGATCTGAGCGAACGTCTTTTCGCGGCCGGCGTGCTTCCCTATTACCTGCATCTGCTGGATCGCGTGGCGGGCGCTGCTCACTTCGAGGTCGATCGCCAGGAAGCCGCACAACTGCTCGCAGAGGCGGCCCGGCGCCTGCCCGGTTATCTGCTGCCGAGGCTGGCCTGCGAGGAAGCCGGCGCAGCCTCCAAAACGCTCATTGCGCCGACAGACGCCTCCGATCATCGGCCGGTGGTGGAAAATCAGCGGCAAATCGGATAGAACAGGACGTCCGCGTCTGCACTTTGCATTCATCACCCACAAGCTGCGGCACAGCCGAGCCGGAGAGGACCTGACGGTTTGATCAAGGAGTCTTTCCTCAAAGTCTGGATTGCCGACCACTCGCAAAATGACGCCGAGCGGCTGGCCAGTGCCCTGCGTAATGCGGGTTACCGCATTCGCACGACGCTGCTTGGTTCGCGTGGCGAATTGCAGGATAAGCTCGAACGGGACACGCCTGACCTGCTGCTGTGCTCGGACGACCTGGTCGAGTTGTTACTCACCGATTGTGTGGAGCTATGCCAGAATGCGCCCACCCCGGTGCCCATCATCGGCGTCAGCGAGCGGCCTGAGGCGAACGCCCTGAGTGAAGCCCTGCGCGCCGGCGTGCGTGATCTGGTGCAGCGCGACGCCGAAGATCATCTGGAGCAGGTGGTGGCGCGCGAACTCGAGGTCGGCCGACAACGCGCCGCGCTGACCGAAAAACGCGCCGAGGCAGCGGAAAGCCGGGCCCTCGCGGACACCTTCCTCGACTCCAGCAGTGACGGCGTGGCTTATATCAAGGAAGGCATTCACGGCCAGGTGAACAGCGCCTACGCCCGACGTTTCGGTTTTGAACTGCCGGCTGAAGTCGAGGGCCTGCCCATGCTGGAGCTGGTCGCGCCTGACGACCGGGAGCCCGTCAAGGCACGACTGCGCGATTTCGACAAGGGTCACGTTGACCCCGCGCCGCTGACCGTGACCATGCAGACACTGGACGGCGAGACGTTCAAGGTCAGTGTATTGATGCAGGAAGTCCAGCATGACGGCGAACGCACCCTGCGCTTGCTGGTGCCTATAGAAACAGGCAACCCGGAACTCGAAGCCATCCACGCCGCGCTGCAGAAGGAATTCAAGTCGCAACGCAACCGGCTCAAGGATCTGGAACGCCAGCATCAGGCGCTGGGCGGGGAACATACCCGGGTACGCGACAGTCTGCAGGCGATGGAAAAAGAGGCGGAAAAACTGCGCCAGAAGCTGGCTTCGGCTGAACGACAGCTCGCGGAACAGGCGGAGGCGGCAGCGCAGCAGCCTGCCGGCGGTGGCTACAATCGTGAAATGTTCGTCGACGCCCTGCAGGAGCGCCTGAGCAAGCATCCGCCCCGCGATGCACGCGGCGGACTGGTATGCTTTTCCGTGGACCAGGCCAGGGAACTGCTGGAACGTGTCGGCTTTGCCAACCTGGCCAGCTTCCTGCGCGAAGTCGATGAGATACTGACCGGTCAGGCGCGCGAAGAAGACATCTGCCACCGCATCGGCGATACGCTGTTTGCGGTGTATCTGTCACGCGCCACCCATGACGAAATCGACGCCTGGGCGCGACAGACCCTGGACGCGATCAAAGCCCATGTGTTTGAAAGTGGCAGTCATTCCTCTTCACTCACGTGCAGCGCCGGTGTGCGCGAAATCACCGCGACCGAAGAGGATATCGAAGGTGCCCTTCAGGAGGCCTGGCGCGGCGCAATGGCGGCCGCCGAAGGCGGCGGCGGGCAGGTTAAGCGGGTCGAGAAAGACCGCCCGGATGAGGGTGAGGGCTCGGACACCCAATGGCAACAATTGCTCAAGAACGCCCTCAAGAACGACCGCTTCCAGCTTGTCTATCAGCCCATCGCGGCGCTGGAC
>SLLK01000219.1 GCA_007134115.1 Gammaproteobacteria bacterium
CGCGTGTTGAACTTCCGGGGCTCCGGAGGCGGACCCAGCACGACTTTCCGCGCCACCTGGCGGGACATGAACGCCGCGGCCCCTGCGTCGAACGTTTATTACATGAGCAGTATCATGCAGGTGTTCACGGACGCCGACGGGCACCAGGAAGATGCTTTTCTGATGCTGGGTTTCGGAAACGAGATGGTTTCCGACAGCTCGGTGATGTCTGCCACGAGCACCGATACATTTGAGGGGTTGTTTCTTGGATTCCGGGCGAACGCCGCGGGAGACCAAATCGACCTTGTCGCCCGTGCAACGACCGATGCGACCAGCAACACTCTTGCCGATTTCACGATCCTGGAGAACGTGCAGCAGCAGCAGAATTATTTCGTAGCCGCGCGGGTGGAGGTGAACGATGCCGGGCAGCCCTGAACTCAAGGCGCTGGTCAGGAATCTGCCGCGGCGTCCCGGCGTTTACTGCATGCTCGATGAGCATGACGCCATTCTCTACGTGGGCAAGGCGCGTCGCCTGCGCGATCGCGTGAGCCAGTATCTGGCGCCCGAAGGCGCCAAAACGCAGGCACTGATGGCGCGGGTGAGCGACATACAGGTCACCATTACGCGCACTGAAGGCGAAGCGCTGCTGCTTGAAGACAACCTGATCAAGGAGCACAAACCCCGCTACAACGTCCTGCTGCGCGACGACAAGAGTTATCCCTACGTCATGGTCACCACGCAGCAGACCTTTCCCCGGGTTGGCGTGTACCGGGGGCCGCGCAAGGGTGATGCGCGTTACTTTGGCCCTTATCCGGCGGCCAGCGCGGTACGTTCCACGGTGCGCGAACTGCAACGCCTGTTTCGCCTGCGTAACTGTGATGACAGCTACTTCCGCAACCGCACGCGACCCTGCCTGCAGTACCAGATTGACCGCTGTACGGCGCCGTGCGTGGGTTATATAGACGAGCAAGGCTATGCGCGAGATGTGCGTGACGCCGTTCATTTTCTGGAAGGACGCAGCAACCTGGTAATCGAGGAAATGGCGCAGCGCATGGAGCAGGCCGCGGAGCAGCGTGAATACGAGCGGGCGGCGCGCTACCGGGACCAGGTTGCCCACATGCGTCAGTTGCAGGAGCGTCAGTATGTGAGCGGGGAGGGCGGTGACCTGGATCTGGTCGCGGCAGTGGTCGAGGGCGGCACGCCCTGTGTGGCCGTAGGCTTTATCCGCGGCGGCCGTCATCTGGGTTATCGCACGCATTTCCCCAGGGTGCCGGCGGATATAGAGCCTGAGGCCCTGCGCGCGGAATTCATCGCCCGCTACTATGGCGAACGTGAGGCGCCGCGTGAAATTCTCTGTGACGGCCCGGTTGAGGACGTTGAGTTGCTGGAGAGCGTGTTGGGGGACAGGGCAGGGCGACGGGTGCCCATTCGTCATCGTCTGCGCGGCGAACGGGCGCGCTGGGTCGAGATGCTGCGTACCAATGCCGCACAGGCCCTGAGCCTGCGACTCGCCGGCGATGCCGGCATGCAGCGGCGTATCGATGACTTGCGGGCCGTACTCGATCTGCCGCAGGCACCGGCACGCATGGAGTGCTTCGATATCAGCCACACGGCGGGGGAAGCGGCGGTGGGCGCCTGCGTGGTATTCAGTAGTGAAGGCCCGGTCAAGAGCGATTACCGCCGCTTCAACCTGCGTGATATACAGCCGGGCGATGATTATGCGGCGCTGCACCAGGTGCTGACACGGCGCTACCAGCGCATCCGCCATGAGGAAGCACGCATGCCCGACCTGATTATTATTGACGGGGGCAGGGGGCAGTTGTCCCGGGCGCAGGCTGTGATGAGCGAGCTGGGCATCACCGGTATCCCGTTACTGGGCGTGGCCAAGGGGCCGCAGCGCCGCGCCGGGCGCGAGCAGCTGTTCTTGTCGGGCCGCGATACCCCGCTTATACTGCCGCGCGGCTCGGCAGCCCTGCATCTGATCCAGCAGATCCGTGATGAAGCCCATCGATTTGCCATTGCCGGTCATCGCCAGCGCCGCGCACATACTCGGCGCACCTCGTCGCTGGAGCAGATTCCCGGCGTCGGCGCCGCCCGGCGACGTGAGTTGCTGCGCCAGTTCGGCGGTCTGCGCGAGGTGATGCGCGCCAGTGCCGAAGATCTGGCGCGCGCACCGGGCATCAGTGCCCGCATGGCGCAACGTATTTATGCCAGTTTGCACCCGGAAGAAACCGACCAGGACACCAGCCCATGATGACGAATGTGCCCAACCTGCTCACCCTGGCGCGAATTCTGCTGATACCGCTGTTCGCGGTTGCCTTCTATCTGCCGGTAAGCTGGGCCGGTCTGGCGGCCGCAGCGCTGTTCGGCGTGGCCTCGCTGACCGACTGGCTGGATGGTTATCTTGCGCGTCGCTGGGAGCAAACCTCGAGCTTCGGTGCGTTTCTGGACCCGGTGGCCGACAAGCTGATTGTGGCGGTGGCGCTGATTATGCTGCTGCAGGCCGATCCACGCGTCCTCATGGCATTGCCGGTAGCCATTATTATCGGGCGCGAGATCACCGTGTCGGCGTTGCGCGAATGGATGGCGGGACTGGGTGACAGCGCCAGCGTGGCGGTTTCCATTTGGGGCAAGATCAAGACCGCCGTGCAGATGATCGCTATTGTGTTGCTGCTGCTGGGACCGGAACCGGTCCTCGGATTGCCCACCTATGCTGCCGGTCTGGCAGGACTTTATTTCGCCGCGGTGCTGACATTGTGGTCAATGTGTCAGTATCTGCGCGCCGCGTGGCCGTCCATGC
>SLLK01000361.1 GCA_007134115.1 Gammaproteobacteria bacterium
AACCCGATCCGGGCGGCCATCGCCAAGACCCCGGAACAATCGGATTTCACCTCCATTCAGCAGCGGATTCGGGAAGCCCTGGCCATCAAGCAGCATGAACAGGCCTCAGAAGGCCCAAGGCTGCTGGATTTCGCCGGCGACGAACGCTGGAACGGCCCGGATGGCCTGCCCTTCTCGCTCGACGACTATATTGATTTGGTGGATTGGATTGGCCGGGTCATGCGGGAGGACAAGCGAGGTGCCATCGATAAAGCATTGCCGCCGATCCTGGAACGCCTCGAAATAGACGCGAAAACCTGGCAGAAGCTATTACGAGATCGGAAAAGATTCCGATTCCATCATGCCATCGAGCGGGCTTCGGCCATCAAGGAAAACGCCGCCCACTTCGGACGAGCCTTTCTCAAGGGACTGAGTTTCGCTCAAGAGCTCTTTCCGGAACCTGAGCCAGGCTAGCGCGCTATTCCGACCTTGATATTCCCACCCTCTGCCGCCAAATGCGGATCGACCCTGTCTAAAAGACCACAGCTCCAGTCGATCTAAACACGTGTTCCGGCGGACAGGCTCAGGGACTGGGCTTGATCCCCATCAAACCGTCTTCTCCCTTCGCCCAAACGCCAAAAAACGCCAATCTGGGACTAGCTGCGAGGTGGGTGTCCAGCTGATGCCAGGTGATGCCGTCGCAGTTTGCTTAGACTGAGGTGGAAAAACTAGCTGACAACGAGCACATCACATTCGGAACGCTGAAGCAGCGACATGCTTACGCTGCCCAACATGATGTCCCGTGTCATGGACTGCCCCTGCTTGCCCACAACCAACAGGTCTATATCATCTTCACTGACCATGTCACGGAGTCGGTGCGGTGCATAACCGGATTCAAGCCGGGTATTGACCGCTGGCGCATCGCCGGCCTCCAGAAAAGCACGCATGTCCCGTTCCGCCTCCAGGCGGGCACGTTGTCGGTATTCCTGAATCACCGTCTCATCCACGCCGGCATAGTGCATACTCGGCTCGAAGCGCGAAGCATAGACATGCACCAGCCCAACCTCGGCCTCGGGCGCCAACTGCGCGGCCCGTTCGAGGGCGCGGCGTGATGGCTCCGAGAAATCCGTGGCGACCAGCACCCTTCGCCAGGCCCTGGAAGCTGTCCGCCGCACCACCAAAGCGGCACCTGGGATCTGGTAGACAAGTCGCTGGGCCGTGGTACCCAGCAGCAGCTCTCGCCCGCGATGGCTGCCCTGTGAACCCAGCACGATGAGATCATCCGCCGTGATGGCCCCGGCCAGGGAACGGGCGATTGGACCGGGCAGCAACTGGGTGGTCAGTGTCATCCCCGTCTCATCAGCGATGTCCGTGGCCAGTGCTTCCAGGCGCTGCTCAAGCGCGGCGGACAGGTCGGGAGACCGGCCCAGCAATTCCCGCAGGCTCCCCATGATGCCGGCTTCGGTCACATGCAAGATACAGCCGGATTCCGCCTGCCCAGCCTTGAGCAGGGCCGCAGAACGGCGAACCGCCTCCAGCGATGGATCAGAGAAATCCGTGGCTGCCATGATGCGAGAGAAAGTCGCCATGCGCGGGTCTCCTTAGCTACACTGGCTCTAACTATAGCGGGCCTCGGCCGGCAACCCAAGACACAGGCTACGGAGGGGGCAGCACTTGAAAGCTTCCGGCAAGGGCATCATCCAGAGCTTACTGCAGAGTAGCCGGGACATTCTGCCCATTGCCGGGGTCGTGGCCTTCTTTCAGTTGATTGTGATTGGCGAACCCCTGCCGGAGGCCCTCGCCCTGCTTCAGGGCATGCTGTTCGTCATTATCGGGCTGACACTCTTTGTGCATGGCCTGGAGACAGGACTGTTCCCCATTGGCGAATCCATGGCTCAGGCCTTCGCCCGCAAGGGCAGCGTATTCTGGTTATTACTATTCGGTTTTTCCCTGGGTTTTGCCACCACCATTGCGGAGCCAGCCCTGATTGCCATTGCCGGCGAAGCGGCGGCCGTGGCCGCCGAGGAAGAGCGGATAGCCAGCGACCCGGACAGCATGGCGGCCTGGGCCCTGGGGCTGCGAATCGCCGTCGCCCTGGCTGTTGGCTTCGCCATTGTGCTGGGCGTCATCCGGATTCTGAAGGGCTGGCCACTGCATTATCTGATCATCGCCGGCTACGGCATCGTGGTTGGCATGACTGGCTTTGCCCCGGAGGAGATTGTCGGCATTGCCTATGACGCCGGCGGGGTGACCACCTCCACGATCACCGTGCCGCTGGTCACGGCCCTGGGTGTAGGCCTGTCCATGGCCATTCGAGGACGCAACCCGGCGGTGGATGGTTTCGGGCTGATTGCCTTCGCCTCACTGACACCGATGATCTTCGTCATGATCTATGGGGGGCTATTCTGATGGACGGTTTACCCCCATTCCACGATGTACTTCATCAGACCCTGCTGGAAACCCTGCGTGATGTAGCCCCCATTCTGCTGGTCATCCTGGTGTTCCAGTTTCTCGTGCTGCGTCGGCAGCTGACCAAGCCCTGGCGTATGCTCAAAGGCGGGCTGTTTGTGGTGGCCGGTCTGGTGTTCTTCCTTATCGGCCTGGAACAGGCTCTGTTCCCCCTGGGCCGATCCATGGCCGAACAACTGACCGCCCCTGAATTCGTCTCGGGCGCGGCGGCCTCTGGCGACGCCATTGCCCACTGGATCGCCTATTACTGGGTTTATCTGTTCGCCTTCAGCATAGGTGCGGCGGCAGTCATGGTTGAACCGGCGGTCATCGCCGTCGCCATGAA
>SLLK01000112.1 GCA_007134115.1 Gammaproteobacteria bacterium
AACGGCGATCTCGTAACCGCGGGGCAGAGCAGGCGGGTGCTCCTCGCCCGGGGCGAGGGTTAGAAATAGCCGACCCGCGCGCTGCTGTGTGTCGAGCACAAGGCAGGCACGTAGTGGCGGCTCCTCTTGCTCCGGGCTGTGAGGTGCCGGAAAAGCGAAGAGGACAATATCGCCGCGCTCCGGCACACGGGGCATTGCCGCTTGGGCAGCAGAACGAATCTCGGAAATCAGCATCGGGTGCTCCATTGCTGTTGAGAAAGCGACGCTCGACACATCGTCATGGGGCATTGGGCCTTCCGATGCGCGCGTCACCCGGAGCGTGCGTATCGGAAGGCCGAAGGCCCGACCCGGCGGGTCTTCTGGGCATTGTCGTTCGCTTCCAGCCGACCATGCTGATGGAGCGATCGGAATGCAGGGCCCGCGGGAGTTATCACGCTCCTGTGATTCCGAGGCCGGGCTGTTTTGGGAAATGGTCGCCGGGAACCATGTACCGGATACAGGCCGCGCGCTTGGTGATTTTCCCCTTTGAGGGGTTAGGAGACGGTCGGACGACTGGAAGCCTTGTGATTTCTTCCCTTTGAGGGGTTAGGACCGAGCCGCGAGGCCAAATCCTTGGTGATCATACCCGATGAGGGATATTTGGGGGGCGGGCAAAGCGCCCGTCCCCTCGCAACGCCCGAGCCGCGCAAACTCGCAAACCGGGTCGGCCGCCAGAGTCTGGCGGCGGCAGCGCATACAGGCGGAACCGCATGCAGCCCTCGCGCGCGGCGGGCGCAGCTATCACCTCGCGCAGTGCCGTAGAGGCGATCAGCGCTGCGCCAGGCGCCTGCGCCTCGACGCGATCCGGGCGCTGCCGGGCGGGTCATTTTGCCGGCAGGGATCTGGTCGTCCCCGCGAGCGGCCCTCGGCCCGCGATGGCTTCGCCGCCACACACCGTGTAACGGAGGCCGTTGCCCCACAACCATGGCCGGATGGCCGACCGGCGACCACCTCACGCCGCCTGGGCCATGCCCTCCTCGACCGACCATGCCGACGGGCGCATGGGCATGCGAACTTCGTTGAGCTCCTCGGGCAACTGGTCGCTAAACTCGATGTCTTTCAAACCCCCGAAAGCGCCATCAACGATGACCAGGGCCTCTTCGATGCACTCCGCCTGAACGATCGCGGAAACCATGCGTGCGCTCTTGTGCGCGAGCTTCACCTGTACCGGCACGACCGGGATTTCCAGGCCTTCGGGCCACAGACCGTCGGCGCTCATCCGCGTGAGCTTGCTGTCCTTGCGGCTCTTGGCCGCGTCCTTGGAGGTAAAGACCCCCGGCGCGTCCTCGGCGAGCCCGCTGGCGCTCAGCCGCAGCACACCGGTTTTCAGGAAGGCCTCCAGCACCGCCGCCTCGGTGCTATACACGCAAAGCTCCTCCCAGCTGAGCAGGCGATCGACCGGCAGGCCGGGGATGGGGATGTTGCTGCCCAGGATGACGCGCTTGCGGTCGGGCGCATGCGCGAGGCGCAACCGCTCGACCAGCTGCCGGGTGGCGCATTCCCGTGTCTGGCGCTGCAGCGCCCGGATGAGCGGGTCGGGGTGGCAGGGCACATCGACCTCCATGGCGCTCCCGTCGCGCATCTCGATGCCCACGGGCATCAACGGTGCCTCCTGGCGGCCATCGTCATCGGGGGCGATGAAGGTCAGTTCCTCGCCGGGCCTGTCGCCGAACAGCGCACGGGCCTTGTCCTCCAGCGCATGCAGAGGCAGTTCTTCCCGTCCGATGATGACGACGCTGGAACAGTCGCGATAGGCGTTCGAACCCAGGGCGCGCCCGCCGAACCACAGCCAGCGCGCGCCATGCAGCTCCGTCTCCAGCATGTAGCGCGACACCTCGTCATCCGTCATGTTCGTGAAATCGTGGCCGGCATCCTCGAAAAACCTGCGCACGACCTTGCGGGTGGCGCCAACCAGGACCCCGCCCCGGGGGCCGAAGCGGTCGATCACCACCTCGCGCCGGATGATACTGACCCAGCTCGCACGGATGCGCCCATTCGTTCGAAGGAGCGTGCCGTTGGTCATACGCCGATCGGAGAGCTGAAACACCTGCGCGTTGGGGCGCAGCGTGAGGGAATGCTCCTTCCCGCGGATGCCGATCGCCGCGAGGATCGTGGGATCGGCATCGGCATCCAGGATCACCTTGGGCGCTTTCGAGCGGATCTCGGCCCGTCCGAACACGCGCAGGATGAGACGGTCATCATCAACCCGGGTAAGGCGCAGGCGCTCACTGGCGATGCGTCCCTGCGAAGCCGCTTCCGCCAGGACGGTCCAGAGCCGCGCGAACCGCCGCGCGCGCAGCGCGTGCCTGAGATCGGCCTTCATCGCATCGAGCGCCGCTTCCTGCGCCCCTTCGGCCTCATCCGGGCGGAAGGTCGGCGCCGTGTCGGCATTCTCGGTTTCACATGCGGCGAAGGCGCGGTAGTCTGCCTCGCTGTAGTTCAGCGTGAGCGGGCTGCGCCCGTCGAGCAGCGCATCCACGACATCCTTCGCGGCTTTCAGCAGATCGGCGTGCTTTGCGGCATTCGCGCTCTTTGCCCGATTGCGGCCCTGCTTGAACCAGATACGCGGCGCGATGAACTGGTCGAGCGCGATGTCCGTCCTGCGTTCGAGCTCCTGCCAGAACTTCTCGTCGAGCACCTGGATCGCCGCCTCCCGCTGCGTCGGATCCGGCCGCGTGATACTGGCCGTCGTCATGTGGCGCTGGACCGGGGTCGTGGGCAGGTTGGCGCTCT